>PUKL01000104.1 GCA_003552275.1 Mollicutes bacterium | reverse complement strand
TTGTGAACGGCATCGAAAGCGTTATATTGTTTGACTTTTCCCGCTTCGACCATGTATAATGTAAAAGTAACTTTGATTCTACTCATGCAAGAAAATGCCTTGCCAAGGTGTTTTATGTAAGGCCATTGAGTCGATATACAGAAAACGGAGGAGTATTAATATGCCAGATGCACTCATATTAATCATCTCCGGTTTGCTGGTCATCATCATCGGCGTGGCCGTTGGATTCATACTACGCGCAATACTAGTCGAGAAAGGTTTCCACAAAGCACGTGACCAGGCGGAAAAGATCGTCGACGAAGCGATCAAGACCGCTGAACAGAGCAAAAAAGAAGCGCTTCTTGAAAGCAAACAGGAAATCCACACCCAACGGACGGAATTCGAAAAAGAGGTCAAAGAACGGAAACAGGAGATATCCGCACAGGAGAACAAACTCCTCCAACGCGAACGCGCGCTGGACAACCGTTCGACAAACCTCGATCGTCGTGAATCCAATCTCGACCGTAAAGAAGAGTCCATCGAGCAACGCAAGAAGGTTCTGGATGAGAAAGACAGCAAGCTGGACAGTTTGATCGAAGAACAGAACGAAAAGCTTCAATCCATCGCCGGTTACACCGTCGATGAAGCAAAAGAGACCATCTTCAAACGAGTGGAATCGGAAATGAGCAAGGAAATCGCCCAGTACATCAAGGAAGAGGAGGAGAAGGCCAAGCACGAGGCCGACAAGAAAGCGAAACACCTTCTCGCCCACGCGATGCAGAAGTATGCCCAGGATGTCACGGGCGAAGGCACCGTCAGTGTCGTGAACCTTCCCAACGACGACATGAAAGGCCGCATCATCGGCCGCGAGGGAAGGAACATCCGCACCATCGAAGCCCTCACCGGAGTCGATCTCATCATCGACGACACCCCCGAGGCCGTGGTGCTTTCGGGGTTCGACCCCGTCCGTCGCGAGATCGCCAAACGGTCGCTCGAGGCCTTGGTGAGCGACGGGAGGATCCATCCCGGACGTATCGAGGAGATCGTCGAAAAAATGCGCGAGGAAGTGGACCGGTTCATCCGTGACAAGGGTGAAGAGGCCGTCTTTGAAGCCGGCATCGGCAAGGTCCATCCCGACCTCGTCAAATTGCTGGGACGTCTGCATTTCCGCACGAGTTACGGACAGAACGTGTTGAAACACGCCCTTGAATGCGCCTTTCTCTCCGGCAAGTTGGCCGCCGAGATCGGCGAGGACGAGATTCTCGCCAGAAGAGCCGGTCTTCTCCACGATATCGGCAAGGCCGTGGACCATGAGACCGAAGGCTCCCATGTCGAGATCGGCGAGATGCTCGCCAACCGCTACAAAGAACCGAAGGCCGTGATTGACGCCATCAAGAGCCATCACGGCGAAGTCGAGGCGGAAACCGTCATCGGTGTACTCGTCGCCGCGTCCGACTCCCTGTCGGCCGCCCGGCCGGGCGCCCGGAGCGAATCGCTCGACAACTACATCAAACGCCTCGAACAGCTCGAGGACATCTCCGGCAAACATGAAGGCGTCGAACAGGCCTATGCCATCCAAGCCGGACGCGAGGTCCGTGTCATGGTGAAACCCGATGCCATCGACGACACCATGGCTCACAAGCTCGCCCGCGACATCAAAGCGGAGATCGAAGAGAAACTCTCGTATCCCGGCACCATCAAGGTCACTGTCATCCGTGAGACAAGGGCTCAGGATGTCGCCAAATGACCATCAAAAAGCCTTCCTCCGAGGAAGGCTTTTTCAGAGGTGAACCCATGGAACGCTTCGACCTCTACGACAAAGAGGGCCGTTTTCTGGAAAGGACCGCACAGCGCGGAGAAGCACTTGCCGATCATGAATTCTTCCTCGTCGTCCATGTCTGGGTCGAGGATGACAAGGGGCGCTTTCTCATCCAGAAGCGAGCGAAACGGACCGATGCGACCTACGGTCTCTGGGCCACGACAACCGGCATCCCCCACGCCGGAGAGACACCGAGGCAAGCCGCTCTTCGCGAGATGGACGAGGAATTGGGCGTCGAGCTCGATTTCGACGAGCTCGAAGAACTCGGTCGCATTCTGACACAAGGTAAGGACCGCCTGAACACCATCACATTTGTCTATCGGGTACAAAAGAACATCGAGCCCGCCCGCCTCACACCCGCTCCCGCCGAGGTCAAGGATGTCGACCTCGCGACACTCGATGAGATTCTCGCGCTCGTCCACGAAGGCAAATTCTGGGATTATGCCGACATCCTGCTCGAGAAGGACTATTTCCGTCTTTTGAAAGGACGTGACTGAAATGCGCATCGCTTTCATCGGGGACGTCTATGCCGAGGCCGGCATCAAGGCGCTCGAAAAATTCTTGCCCAAGGTGCGGAAGGAACATCCCCACGACATCCTCCTCATCAACGGCGAGAACATCGCCGACGGATTGGGCATCCGCCGCAAGGACTACAAGACCCTGATGTCCTTCGGGGCGCATGCCGTGACGCTCGGCAACCATGCGTTCTCGAAACGGGAACTGTTCGATTTCATCGAGGGGGCGAACATCGTCCGTCCCTTGAACTATCCCAAGGACACGCCCGGGAAAGGACTCATGCGGATCCGTTTCAACGAACAAGAGCTCGTGTTGATGCAGATCATGGGTCGCATCTTCATGCACGATCCCTTGAACAACCCCTTCGAGACACTCGACGATGCTTTGGAGAACCTCGAAGCCGATGCGGTCATCGTCGATGTACACGCCGAGACGACCAGTGAGAAGCTGGCCTTGGCGCATTATCTCGACGGCCGGGTCGACGCCGTCGTCGGTACCCACACCCATGTGCAGACGAACGATGCGATGATATTGCCCAAGGGCACAATGTATATCACGGACATCGGCATGACGGGGGCGAAACACGGCATCCTCGGCGCCGACAGGGAGACGGTGTTGAGAAAGTTCACCACCGGCATGCCGGTGCGCCTCCACCCCGAAAAGACCGACACCCTCCAATTGGGCGGCGTGCTTGTCGACACGGAGAAACGCACGATCGAGAATTTCCACTATAGCGACTGATTCGCGGTGATACCATGAATGAGAAAAAGAACTTGCATACACCCTCCATGCGGAAGGCCCGCAAACGGACGAGAAAAGACACCGCCGTTGTCGATTTCGACAGACACGCCGTCTTGAAGGACATCGGCAAGGGACGTCTCTATCATCTCGACACGTACGGATGTCAAGCGAACGAGGCCGACAGCGAGACCATCCGCGGCATTCTCGAAAAACTCGGCTTTGCGGAGACCGAAGAAGAGTCCCGTGCCGACCTCATCCTTTTGAACACATGTGTCGTCCGTTCTTCGGCCGCCAACCGCGTGTTCGGCGAACTCGGTCGGCTGAAACGCTATAAACGTGATAACCCCGACCTCATCCTCGGTGTGGCGGGATGCCTCCCCCAAGACGAGAGCGCCACAGAAAGAATCTTGAAAGAACACCCCCACGTGGATCTCATCTTCGGCACCCACAACATTCATCGCCTCCCCGAGCTACTGGAAACGGCCCTGCTTTCGAAGGAGAAAGTCGTCGAGGTTCTGAGCGAGGAAGGCGACATCGTCGAGAACCTTCCCAAGCGAAGATTCCATGCCAAGAAAGCGTATGTGAACATCATGTACGGTTGTGACGAGTTCTGCACGTACTGTGTCGTCCCCTACACGAGAGGCAAGGAGCGGTCCCGCCCCTTCGAGGCGATTCTCGCCGAAATCGACAAGTTGATAGAAGAAGGCTATCGGGAAGTGACACTCCTCGGCCAGAATGTGAATGCTTACGGCAAAGACCTCGAAAGCGAAGCGTCGTTCGCCGACCTTCTGTGTGCTTTCCACGAACGAGACATCGCCCGCGTGCGTTTCACGACGTCCCATCCCAAGGATTTCGATCAAGAGACGATCGAGATTCTCGCCCGCGGCGGCAACCTCATGCCGCACATCCATCTCCCCGTGCAGGCGGGAAGCGACGAGATCCTCCGACGCATGAACAGAAAATACACGAGCGACGACATCGTCGACCTGGTCGGAAGAATCCGGGAGGCCGTTCCCGGCATCTCGCTCACGACCGATCTCATCGTCGGTTTCCCCGGCGAGACGGAAGCGGATTTCGCAGATACCCTCGCACTTCTGGATAAGGTCCGTTTCGAGGGGGCTTTCACTTTCATGTACTCACCCAGGGAGGGGACGCCGGCAGCCAGCTTCGACCACAGTGTCCCTCCTGAAACAAAGAAAGAGAGACTCCACCGTCTGCAGAAGAAGGTCGACGAAGGATACAAGCGAGGTCATGAACGGTTCTTGGGGGAGACTGTCGATGTCTTGGTCGAAGGCGAAAGCAAAGAGGAAGGGATGTTGAAGGGGTATAGTCCCCATCATAAGCTCGTCCATTTCGCCGGCGGGACCGGGCTCGTCGGAGCGATCGTGCCCGTGAGAATCACGGAAGCGAAAACCTGGTTCATGAGGGGGGAGATCGATGAAGAGTCTGCGTGAACTGATCGAGGCGTTGCAAGAAGAGCCGCTGGTCAAGGAGTTCAAGGCTTTGGAAAAAGAGGTCCTCGCCCGCGAGGACTGGAAGAGAGCCTACGAGAGAGTCCTGGAAAAACAACGCCGCTACATCCAAACGAAGGCCAAGGGAGGCCCCGCGGCCGCCGAAGAAGCCAAAAAGGCCTACGAAAAAGCAAGACAAGAGCTCGAGGACGTCCCCGCCGTCAGGCAGTATCTGAATCTGCAAGAGATCCTCACCGAAGAACTCGGCCTTCTCTTCCGTTTGCTCGAGGACGGATTGAACGAGCAGGAGGAAAACGGGGACTGAACCGCTCAATGCGTGTTATGTCGTTGAATTGAGCAGAATTATCGTGTATAATTAAAGCAACGTATTAAAGGAGGGGACAACAATGAGAAATCGCCACCCCGGCGAAGAGACCATCGAACTCAACAATAAGAAAGTCCAAGTCGACAAGCTCATCGACGCTTTTGTTGTCATACCCTCCACAGAGATTGTCAAATATCTCAAAAACAAGGAGATTTTTCTCCCCAGCTACATCCACAAAGCCCTCCTCCGCAAGAACATCGCCCCCATCATCGCCAACGGCGAGAACGACGACAAGTTCTCCGACGAGATGAAACACCGGCTGAAATGGTTCGACGAGTTCACGATCTTCCAGCTTGAACGTCTCGCCGAAAGCTACGGGATAAGCGTCAATGTCAAAGAATACAAGAAAGACCTCTGGTATCTCATCGTGCATAACCGCAACGAACTCGGCGTGAGCAACCTCGAATTCGTGAGGCTGCAGAATCTGACGATGAAATATCAAAGAAGCGCTCCCGAATCGTATGAGACCATGCGCAACAACCTCGCGTCCATCTACTTCGAACCCGAAGGGTATTTCGAGGGTTGTCGGGAAGATGTCGCCAAGCAGGTCTTGCATCATGCGACCACGTTGTCCGACATCCGTGATCTCGGCAAAAAGCATGGTGTGGAAATCCCCCGCCGCATCAACAAAAAACAGCTCATCGAGATCATCGCGTTGAAGCTCGACCTCAACGACGCCGAGCAAGACGAACTCCAGAAGAAATCCATCATCGAACTCGAGACTTATGCCAAGAAGAAGAACATCAACGTGTCCATAGAACTGAAAAAGATCGACATGATCGAATTCATCCTCTTGAAGAGGAAACCTTCGAGCGTGCCCATCCAAGAAGAGAACGCCCGCCTTTTCGAAGGTATCGACATCGAGGAATACCTGTTCGACACCAAATTCGAAGAGATCGCCCATCGTTACACCGTTGAACGCAAGCGTCGCCGGCGGATCATCAGGAACATTCTTGTCAGCCTTGTCATCATCGGCGTCGTCGCACTTGTGATCTTTTTCGATCTCTTTTGACGAGGGTGGCTTGTCATGCGTGCCGATAAACAAGAATACACCCCCATGATGCGACAGTACCTGGAAATCAAAGAAGACTATGAGGACGCGATAGTCTTTTTTCGGTTGGGCGACTTTTATGAGATGTTCTTCGAAGACGCCTATTTGGCGAGCCGCGAACTGGAAATCCAACTCACCGGCAGAGACGGAGGTCCGAAGGAGAGGGTCCCCATGTGCGGGGTGCCCCATCACTCGAGCGAGACCTATATCGCCCGTCTTGTCGACGCCGGCTACAAGGTCGCCATCTGCGAACAGCTTGAAGAG
>PUKL01000117.1 GCA_003552275.1 Mollicutes bacterium | reverse complement strand
GCGGTTTTTCGCCCCGTTCGTGTACGAGAGAAAAGAGGAGCGGCTCTACCGTTATCCGCTGAAGATCGTCCACGACAGTGAAGCGGGCGGCGGCGTTCTTTTCGTCGAGGATTTCCCCTTCATCCGGACGGACCCTTTTCACGAATCTTCGCAGGGAGGATTGCGCCGTGTCTTCCCCGATTGAGATCAAAGGTTTCAAAAAGCGTTACCGGAAAACGATGGTGGAGATTCCTTCTTTGCGGCTTGAAGGGCGTTTGATCGTCCTCTTGGGCGCGAACGGGTCGGGCAAGACCACCCTGCTCAAGGCGATGGCGGGTCTTTTGCGGTATGAAGGACGCATCACGAACACAGAACAGGCGATCTATGTCGGTACGGACACGCACATCCCATCCACCTTCACGGTGGAAGAGTATTGCCGGTTTCTCGCCACTATGACGAAAGATGCCCCTGAGAGCCTTTTGCGAAAACTTGTGCGGGTGTTCTCCCTCGAAGGCGAGATGAAGAAGTCGCTCGGTGAACTCTCGCAAGGGAACCGGCAGAAAGTGAACCTCGTGCAAGGCCTTTCGGCAAAGAAGGGACCGCATCTGATCGACGAACCTTTCTCCGGCCTAGACAAAGCGGCGCGGCGGGCCTTGATCGACCATCTCGCCCAACGTACGGGACGCATCATCGTGGCGACGCACGAGCTTTCCTTCCTGGCGCGCGTCCCTTCGCGGAGATACAGGCTGTGAAGGTTCTCGTCGGGTATTTTCTGCGCGATTGTCTCGGCGGGAGGATGGTCTTTTTGACGGGTTTTCTCTTTCTTGTCGGGACCGTGTTCTTCATCTTCTCCGCCCGGCCGACGGACCCTTTCGCGACGAGGGTGATCGACGCCGAGGTGTACGCGGGGGACTATCTTTTCGCGTCAATGTATTTTTTGCGCTTCACCTCGCTCTTTCTCATCGCCACCCTGGGCGCCCATCTTTTCGGCGACAGGAAGGACCACGCCCTTTTGGCGCGGACGACCCGCCGGCGGCTCTTTTTGGCCAAGAGCGTGACCATGGTCCTTCTCGGTCTGTCATTCGTGCTCATATTGTATGTCGTGCTCGTCGCCGTCTACGCCTTCACCCCTTTCCGTCACGCAGCCGGTCTTGATACCGGTATGGCGGGGGTGCTTCTTGGGCATGTCGTCCATGCGAGCCTCGTCACCATCCTCGCCGCCTTGGGAGGGAAGAAGGCCGGCATCTATCTCGTCATCCTCCCCGGATATCTCTTCGCCGACCTTCTTTGCGATTTCCCCCTCGACAAGAGTTCCACCGCGCCGCCCGTGTTTTTCGCCAACGCAATCTTCGCAAACTTCCATCCGCTCGCCGACGGAGGTTTCGGGTTTCTCACCTCATACCCTTTTCTTATCTTTTTCGCTTCCGCTCTCTTTGTCGGTGCGCTCGTCATCCACGAAGCAAGCGATTTCTGAGCGTCCATAGCTCGCTTGCGGGTTTTTCGGACCGTGTGCTATAATACGTCCGTATCCGATAATGACAGGGAAGAGGGATGGACATATGTGTGGAATAGTCGGCTATTTCGGCGAAGAAGACGCGATCAAGCATGTCATGGAAGGATTGCGGCGTCTCGAATACCGGGGGTATGATTCCGCCGGTATCAGCTATCACGACGCCAAGCAGAAGGACCTTCTCGTGTTCAAGGAAACGGGACGTCTCGACAATCTGGCGCGACTGCTTCCTCCGGATGAATCCCGTGTGGCGATCGGCCATACGCGCTGGGCGACCCACGGACGGGTCACGAAAGCGAACGCCCATCCGCACGTATCACATGATGGGCGTTTCATCGTCGTGCACAACGGCATCATCGAGAACCACAAGGCTTTGGCCGGAACATATCTCGAGGATGTTCCGAGAAGGAGCGCGACGGACACCGAGATCATCGCCGACCTGCTGGGTTCATTCGTCGGGGATGGAGATGTCTTGACGGCATTGCGCCGTGTCCTCGGGCTCTTGGAAGGCTCCTACGCCTTGCTCGTCATGGACAGGGAACACCCCGGCACCATCTATGCGGCAAAGAGGAAGAGCCCTTTGCTTGTGGGTCGGAAAGGGCGCGAAACGATCATCGCGAGTGACATGACGGCGCTTTGCGCCGTGGCTGCGGAATATACCGCCCTGACGGACGGAAGCATCGTCACAATCGATGAGGAGGGTCTCTCTTTGCACGATCATGAAGGTGAACTCGTCCGTCCCGAGTTCGTTCCCGTGGACAAGGCCTATGCCGAGACGGACAAGGGCGTCTTCGACCACTATATGTTGAAAGAGATCCATGAACAGCCGGCGGTCCTCCGCCGCATCATCGACCAATACTGCGAAGATGAGGAGTCCCGTATCCCCAAAGATGTTGCGGCGATGTTTCAAGGGATCGAGAGACTCCACATCCTGGCCGCGGGCACAAGCATGCACGCCGGTCTCGTCGGGAAGGTGCTCTTCGAGAAGTTGGCCCGGATACCCACGGAAGTCCACATCGCGAGCGAGTTCGCCCATCATCCGCCCCTGCTTGCGGAAGGGTCGCTCTTCCTTCTCATCAGCCAAAGCGGGGAGACGGCCGATCTCAGGTCCTCGCTCGAGATCATCAAAGAGCGGGGCTTTCCGAGTCTCATCCTGACGAACGTCAAGACCTCGACCCTCGCCCGCGAGGCCGATGCGTATCTCGAAATCTTCGCCGGACCGGAGATCGCGGTCGCCTCGACCAAGGCCTATACGGCCCAGATCGCCGTTTTGGCCGTCTTGGCCCATGCCGTGGGTGAGGGAGGAATCTCCTTGCGCAAAGAGGTCGCCCTCGCCGCGCAAGCCATCGAGAACCATCTACAGGACCGACATATCTATGCCGACCTCGTCGATAGACATCTTAAGAAACCGCAAGCCTTCTATATCGGTCGCGGGCTCGACCATGCCGTCGCCAGGGAGGCCGCCCTCAAACTGAAAGAGATATCCTACATCCACACCGAAGGTTTCGCGGCCGGGGAGCTGAAACACGGGACCATCGCTTTGATCGAGGACCAAGTGCCGGTCATCGCCATCGTCACCGAGGAGAAGACGGCGGCCCACACGCGGAGCGCCATCGCCGAAGTGGAAAGCCGCGGGGCCGATGTCGTCGTCATCGCGATGGCGCATGTGGCCGAAGAGGGAGACCATATCATCATAGACACAATCAACCCCCTTCTCACCCCGCTCGTCTCCGTGATTCCGGCGCAACTCATCGCCTATCATGCCGCCTTGGCGCGGGGAAAAGACATCGACAAACCGAGAAATCTCGCCAAGAGCGTGACGGTTGAATGAGCTTTCCAAGGGTGGGGATTTGTGATAGAATGAATGAGCACAATCAGAGGAACATGATGTGAAGGAGGAATGCTATGATGGGGAGATATTTCGGTACCGACGGCATCAGAGGCGTTGCGGGGGAGACGCTGACGACAGACATGGCCCACCTTGTGGGTAATTCTCTCGGAAAAGTCTTTTCCGCCGAACGCGTCGTTGTCGGCAAAGACAACCGGGAATCGAGTGACGCCCTGGCCACAGCGGTGACACTCGGCGCTCTCGAGTCCGGGTTGGACGTAGTGTATGCGGGCACGGTCTCGACGCCGATGATCGCCCATTACTCCCGCAAAGAGGGGATTCCGGGCGTCATGATCACGGCTTCGCACAACCCTTATCGCGACAACGGCATCAAGCTTTTCGACAAGGGATACAAGCTGCCCCCCAAGGTGGAAAGCGCCATCGAAGATTTCATCGACAAAGGCGAGACCGCCTTTTCGGGCGTCTTCGGCCGGCTCCGCACGAGTGAATCCGTGAATGAGGCGTATCAAGAACTCTTCGAGAGTTTCGGTCTCGAGAAGGCCAACCTCTCGATCGCTTTCGACACGGCGAACGGTGCCACGTGCGAAATCGCGAAAAAGGTGCTCGCACCCGTCGTCGATGAACATGTGCAGATCGGTGACAAGCCCGACGGCAGAAATATCAACGAGGGTTGCGGTTCCACCGACCTCTCGGCGATCGTCGAAGCGGCCGCCCTCCACAAGAGCGACCTCGGTGTCGCCTTCGACGGCGACGGCGACCGGGTGTTGGTTGTCGACCACCAAGAGAACGTCTATGACGGCGATCTGCTCATCTATATCATCGCGAGTTATTTGCAAGAGAAAGACCTGCTCAACAAGAACACCGTCGTGCTCACGCAGATGAGCAACCCGGGCATCATCAAGGCGTTGAAAGACAAAGGCATCAAGGTCGTGCAGACCGATGTCGGCGACAAGCATGTGCAAGCGGAGATGCTAAAGAACGACTACACCATCGGCGGTGAAAACAGCGGCCATATCATCTTGAACCACCTTCTGCAGACGGGGGACGGCCTTCTCGCCGCGGCGTATCTTTTGAAGATCATGCACGAGAAACGTCAGACACTCGCCTCGCTCGTCGAAGGGGTGGAAATCTATCCGCAGAAGACCCATAACGTCGCCGGCGTCGACAAGAACGTCGTCGACGACAAGGATGTCAAGACCGCCGTGAAAGAAGCCGCCAAGAAGCTCGGTGCAGACAGCCTCCTCTTGGTACGTCCTTCCGGCACGGAACCTGTCGTCAGGATCACCGTGAGTCACAAGGAGGCCGCACTCGTCGACGAGACGATCGAACGACTCGAAACGATCATCCGCGAAAAAGGGGCTGTCGAAGATGCCGGCTAAACACGCGTTGATCCTCGCGGCGGGGAAGGGGACCCGCATGCGGACGGAACTGCCGAAATGCGCGTTTCCCATCCTCAAGAAACCGATGATCGAATACATCGTCGAAGGTGTCGAAAGAAGCGGCGTCGACGAGATCGTCGTGGTGGTCGGCCATCAGCGGAAGGTCTTGGAAGACCTTCTCACCGAAAGAGTGACCTTCGCGTATCAGGAAGAACAGCTGGGCACCGGCCACGCCGCCCTCGCGGCCGCCGAAGCCCTGCAAGACAAGGAAGGGACGACCATCATCCTCCTCGGCGACATGCCGCTCATCAACGAGACGTTGATCGAGAAGATTTTTCTCTCGCACGAGAAGTCGCAAAACGACCTCACCGTCGTGAGTGCCGATTTCACCGACCCGACCGGCTACGGAAGGATCATCCGCGACCGATACGGAAGAGTACAAGCCATTGTCGAAGAGGCCGATTGCACGAAAGACCAAAGACAGATCACGGAAGTGAGCACGGGTCTTTATGCCATCGACAACCGGATCCTTTTCGACGTGTTGAAAAGAATCGAGAAGAACGAAAATAGCGGGGAGTACTACCTCACCGACATCGTCGGGATCATGAAAGACGACTACCGGGTCGGCTCCTTCGTCATCCGCGACGAGTCGCGGGGGATGGGTGTGAACGACCTCTATGCGATAAGCAAGGCGGAAAAATTCCTGCGGGACGAGATCAACAAGCGCCATATGCTCGCCGGTGTATACATGATCAACCCCGAGACGATCACCGTCGGCCACAATGTCACCATCGAAGGCAACGTCACCATCAACCCCAACACCACCATCACCGGGAACTCGACCATCAAGTCGGGGGCGGTGATCGGTCCGAACACGGAGATCCACAACAGCACCATCCACAATGACGTGCAGGTGAAACACAGTCTCCTCTATGACAGCACCGTGCACGAGCGCACGACCGTGGGGCCGTTTGCGCATCTGAGAAACAACGCCAACATCGGCCGGGACAACCGGATCGGGAATTTCGTCGAGGTCAAGAAATCCACGACGGGCTCCAATACGAAAGCGAGCCATCTAGCCTATATCGGCGACGCCGAGGTCGGCAGCAACGTCAATTTCGGCTGCGGATCCGTCACCGTGAACTTCGACGGCAAGGAGAAACATCTGACAAGAATCGGCGACGATGTCTTCATCGGGTGCAACACGAACCTCATCGCTCCGATCGAGATCGACGACAACGTCTTCATCGCCGCGGGCAGCACCGTGACCGAGAACGTCCCCGCCTGGGCGATGGCGATCGCGCGCAACCGCCAGATCAACAAGACTGATTACGCCAAGAACCTGATCAGCCCCAAGACCGTCAAGGTCGACAACGTCACCGACAAGAAAAAGAAGAAACCGACCGGTGCACAAAAGGCCGATTAGTGTTGACAAGCCCTTTTCATGTGGTATAATGGTTTCGGCTGTAAAACCGTGGAAAGCAGAGTACCCGCTCTCACCCGACGGATCCGGTCCGTGGGTCGACGCTACACAAACGTGGACACGTATTTCGCGTGTGGGTACCCCTGTGGACCCGC
>PUKL01000011.1 GCA_003552275.1 Mollicutes bacterium | reverse complement strand
GAAACGATCTTTCGGGAGGCCCGCGCCACGATCCTTCTTTTCGCTTTCTTGTTCTTGAAGGTCCTGGGGCTCCATCTTTATTTCCGCATCGTCCTTTTCATCGGGAGACGCTATCACGAGGAGGAGGATGCGTCGCGCTAAGGAATCCCCCGTGCCCATATCTTATAAGGGGTCTTTCCATCCTTGTCACGGGCGGTCCCTCCGCCCGTTTTGTCTAGGGGGAGAAGACCAATTTGCAATTTTTTCAAATCCGAGGCTTCTTCGGCTTTCTTTCGCTCTCTGGCCCCTTCTTGGTGGCTGTTCGGAGACGCTGAAACAAAGCGGAAGCTTTTGTATAGCGCTTTCTTTGCGATTAACACCTTGCAAACGGTCGCTTTTATTGGTATGATTTAAGATACAAGAGACGCCATTCCGTGCCCGAAGGCCCCCGCCCGGGGCGCCTGCGGTCCGTACCAAGCGGATGCAGGGTGCGGAAGAAGTGGTCTCTGAAGAAGGTAAGAATCTCACGAAAACGCTCCATTTCGGGGAGAAGTCCCCGGCAACGGCGCACAATTAAACTCTTGAATAATGCAAATCCTTCATGTATAATGGAAATAGCATTAACAATGCGCCGTTTTACGTTGGGAAGGAGGGATGTCGTTTCGCAGATAGGATTATAGGAAATGGACACGGATGAATTGCTTTCCTGAGGAACGTAAGACGCATTGTCAATGTTATTTTTACGTTTTATGCACCACCATTGTGGAACACCACGAATTGTGGACAAAAATACACAACAAAAAAAGGAGGTAGAAGGGTGCGGAACATTGCACCCGGGATTGTATGACGAAAGTGAAAAGGTTTCTGATTTTGTCCGTCATGGTCTTCCTGCTCTTCGCCGCCGCAGCATGTCAGGGCGAAGAAGGGCCTGAAGGACCGGAAGGACCCGAAGGACCCCAAGGACCCGCCGGAGAACGCGGACCCCAGGGCGACCCTGGACCCGCCGGACCGGAAGGACCCCAAGGACCTGAAGGACCCGAAGGACCCGAAGGACCCGCAGGTGAAGACGGAGAGGACGGCCGCGAGGTCGAACTCCAGACTTCTGACACCCACATCCAATGGCGCTATGAAGGTGAAACCGAATGGTTGAACCTCTTGCCGCTGGAAGCCATCACCGGTGAAGACGGAGAAGACGGAGAAGACGGCATTGACGGTCGCGAGGTCGAACTCAACGTCGTCGACGGTGAACTGCTCTGGCGCTATGCTGATGAAGAGGAATGGAACGAGCTCGTAGACCTCTATGAACTCATCACCATAGTCGAGCCGGATCCGGAACCCATCGTCGGAGTATTCACGATTTTCCAAATCAAGGACGACAAAACACTCATCACAAAAGCTGGTGACGCCTTCGACTTTGCCGAGGACGTAAGATTCTTCCAAGCCGATGGAACGTTGGAAGCATACGGCATTGAAGATGTAGCCGCATATTTGCAACCGGACAAAATTGTAACCGGCATGGAACTTGATCACGAAGGCAATATTGCTTCGCTCCGCTATGCCAGCGACAACACGGAAATCGCCAGCACCGACGATGATGTTGCAGAGATTCTCGTAACCACTCCTCCTGCCATTGAGATCGCTTATGGCACGACGGTCGAAGACGTCCTCGATGTCATCGAATCGAAAGAAGGATTCGAACAGGATTATCTCATCTTTGATGACGAGTCCGAAGAAGTAGAAGAGGGCGAAATCGGCATCGACTACTATCTCACAGTCATGGCTGAGGATGGCGTCACCACCCAAAACTATGGATTCCAGTTGACTGACGTACCCCTGCCGGACCTTGTCATCTATGAAGACTACGATGGTGATAATCTCGTAGCTGTCGACAATGAAGAATTCGAAATTTGGGTACGTCCCGACACACCTGCAGGTTATCTTGATGGACCCGGAGTATTGGACTGGGATGGAGATTACGTAGACTACTACGACATTAGCGGAGAAATCTTCAACTCTGAACTTGAGACTAAAGGTGAACCTGTTCTTTACACCGGTGACAAAGGTCATGTAACTTTCGACGCTTATGAAGAACTTGAACGGATTTATGTCATCCGCGTCGTCGAGAGTGACGATGTCGAACTGAAGTACACCGAAGACGAAGCCATCACTGAAGTAGACAACACCACTGTCCACGTCGACTGGAACGCTGATCTCCAATATCTCCTTGGCACTATCGAGGAAGAGGCAGTCAGGACCTATACTTGGTACTATGATGGCGAAGAGATGGAATTCGATGCTGGTGGTGTATTCGAAGGCATTGATGATCCTGATAATGATTGGATCCTCGAGCCCGGCAATGACCATCTCATCAGAGAGATCGCAGACGAACTGGAACTCGTTGTTACTGCTGAAGATGGCGAAACCGAAGCGACTTACACCTTCGCATCTGCTGACAGCGACCAAACCGATATCCAAGTTGCTGAAGATCATGACGTACATGTCACAAACATTGATGACAAAGATATCCATGTCCGCTATGACTTGGATGTAGACGGTCTTGAAGCAGCTCTGGAAAAAGTCGACGAATCGCCTCTCGGTGACATTGCTGTCTATGACGCTGACGGCGATGAAAGAACCGGCCGCCTCTGGAAAGGCGACACTGTCGTCATCACTTCCGCCGACGGTGAAGAAGAAGCGACTTACACCATCTTTGTCGACGAACCTTCTGACGAAACACCGCTGACAATCAAAGATGAAGAAGATCGCGAAGTAATCGTCGAAGTCTTCGGTACTGACATCAAAGTCCTCATCGAGACAGAAATCGACACCAAAACAACCCTCTCGCAAGTATGGGGCGAAATCATCCGCGATACCGGTGTCTACGAGACCGGATTCGTCTCCGCTGTTGAAGCCGGATACTATGACAACGGTGATTTCGAAGCTGGTGAACCCGCCACACTTGAAGATTTGGTTGTAAGAGTCATTGCACAAGACGGTGAAACATACGAACTCTATGAAGTCGATTTCGTTATTGAGGACACGCAAGAATTGACTGCAATCGATGAAGAGAGAACCTTCATTGAAAGCATCAGCAACCATAACAAAGAAATCGTCCTCTACACGCAATATGTTGTTGACCAAGCAGATTACAACGACATCGACCACACCTATATCGACGACATCCTTGCGGAAATCGATTTCGACACCTACTTCCAACGCTATTTCCTCTGGCAAGATGATGGCGACAACGGCCATGAGCCGTGGGATGAAGACGATCTCGACACATTGATCATCGCTGTCCAATCGCAAGAAGACGCACTGGATGAAGAGGAAGCCTACAAATACTTCACAATCGAATGGGCTGATGAGGAAGACACAAATGATCCCACAATCATCGACGAGCCGAACTTCTACGACAGAACAGGAACTGCCACCATCTTCTTCAATTATCAATACCACGACGAGGATGGCGTTCCCTCTGATCCTGTCACGCTCGAAGACATCTTGGCTGAATTCGACTTTGCGAAATACTTCCAGACTTACAAACTCTGGGATGACGACGAAGAAGAGATTGACGCCGAAGACTTCGACATTTTCGATGATGACCACAAACTCATCATTGTCGCTCAAGATGGTGACGAGGAAACCTGGGCTATCACCATCGAGAAAGAAGATGTCATTGACCTCGAATGGGAAGCAGACGATGTCATCAGCGATGTTGACGGTACAGACATCGAAGTCTATCCCGAAGTAGAGCGCGGCACTCCCACAACTATCGAAGACGTCTTGGCTCTCATCGATTTCGATTATCATTTCCAATCCTATGAGCTCGGACAATGGGACACTGAAGAAGATGAATTCGATGACGATGAGCCTGCTGATCTGGATGACTATGTCATCAAAGTCATCGCTCAAGATGGTGAAACAACAGAATACTACTTCATCACAGTGCTTGACAAGCTTAGTAACACTGACATCGAAGCTGAAGTAGGCGAAGGCGAAGTCATCGAAGAAAAGAACGACGATGTGACCGTTGCATACGGCACTACCGTTGAAGAACTGCTCGAAGCCATCGATGAAGAGAAGTACTTCCAAGCCGTCACAGTTCACAGAAACGACCTGTCTCTGAAGACTGAAGGCGACATCAAAGATTACAACATCCTCCGGGTCGAAGCCCAAGACGGTACGTACAAGCTCTACACCCTCTTCGTTGGCGAAGCTCCCGAGCCTGAGCCCAGCGACGATACGACCCTCGAAGCTATCGAGGACTACATCAATGAAGTAGACGGTCTCTACCTCTATGTCTACGAAGGTGTGGAATATCAAGACCTGATTGACGCTATTGAAGCCGAATATCCAGATTTCTACGATGTTGAAGTGGTCACTTCTTCCGGAACCGCAAAAGTTAATGATGAAGTGTTCACTTACGACAAAGTCATCATCACCGCTGAAGATGAAACAACTGAGGCTACATACGTCATCAAAGGTCTTGTAGAAGTACCCGAAGAGTAATCACACATCACAAGATCAAAAGCGGCATCCGCAAGGGTGCCGCTTTTCTTGTGGCTTGTTCGCTTTATGATGCGGCAAGGCACCATTAGTGTTGGACTTTGCCTGGGCTCTTTGCTACAATGAACATAGCCAAATACCCGAGGTGAACGAACTTGAAAAGAATTCTTGTTGCCGGGGTCGTATTGACAGGCATCGTGGCCCTCGGTCTCATGCTCCTTTTTTTACCGGACCGGGACCGGGATCCGGAATTCGGCATCGTGTCATTGGATGAATCCCTTGTGCAAGTGGAGGACGAATATCTCTATGTCATCGAGGGGACGACGCAAGAAGAACTGCTGCAACATGTCGAAAACAACGGTGACTATGATGTCGAGATGCGTTTTTCTTTCACGACGAGTGAGAGAGGAGAAAAACAAAAAGAAGAGCTTTTCTCCTATGACAGACTCTATATCGAGGCTTCCTTGAACGGCGAAGAGCTGGAGAGATACTATCATATCATCCCTGTGGAAGAACTGTAGTATGTAGGGGCGTTTATCATGGCGAAAAGGAGAGTCAAGAAGAGCAGGGCTTATCTATTGCAAAAATCGCTGAGTGTCTTTTTCATGATACCGGTGATTTTGCTGGTTTCTTTCGTGCCTTTGGTGGTGTATGCCAACATCCGTGAACTGAGCGGAGCCCAAGCCGCCTTTTGGGGGCGTTCTGTCCATATCGACTTTTTCAGCTACTATAAGTCGCTCTTCTTTATTTTCTTGACGTATGTCGCTGTGGCCGTCGTCGGCTTCATGGTCTGGCGACGGACTTATGCTTTGCATCGATCGCGGATCTATATCCCCCTAGGGGTGTATGTCTTGTTTGTGTTGCTATCCTATATCTTCTCCCCTGAGAAGTCCATCAGCACCCTGGGCATGATGGACATGTATCAGGGGGTCTTTGTGTTGGTGGGCTATGTGTTGGTCGTCTTGTTGGTCTTCAACTTGGTCCGTTCCGACAAGCACCTCCATGTCCTCGTCGGCTCCTATGTCTTTGTCGGGATTATGGTCGGGATTCTCGCCATCACGCAATATCTGGGCCACGATTTTTTCCGCACGGCCTTCGGCAGCCGGCTGATCCTGCCGCCGGAACTGGAAAGCATCGCCGACCATATGGAATTCCGCTTCGGGCAATACACCGTCTATGCGACGATGTACAACACCAACTTCGTCGGCAGTTTCGCCGCGCTGATGATTCCCTTCAGCTTCGCTCTCTATCTTTATGCGAAGAAACCTTGGCAATGGCTGCTGGCGCTTGGTTTCTTCGGGCTCATGGTGTTTGTCGGTTTCGGATCCAACTCCCGTGCCGGCATGGTGGGCACCGTAAGCGCCTTTCTCTTGATGCTTGTGATGTTTCGGAGGATTTTTATCAAACGGCCCATCAAGGCAGTTTTGCCGTTTGTATTGCTTGTTCTTGTGGGGTATGGACTGAATGAGATCTCGGACGGCAGAGTCATGCGGGAGCTCACAAGACTCAATCCGGTTGCAGACAGAGAAAGGGCGAAAGAGACGGTTCATTTTGATACGGTGAAAATCGAAGGGGACACCCTCACGGTGATAACCGAAAAGGCGAGCTTTGTGATGGAATACAGAGAGAACAGACTTTTCTTCTACACCCTGGAAGGAGAAGAACTGGAGATGACGGGGGTGGAAGATGAGGATTACAGGTTCGCGGATGAAGCCTATGAAGATATCCGCATAACCCGGGTTGAGATACATATCTATAGAGTCCGGGTATATCATGGGGACTTCAATGTGTATATTCATGAGGAAGGTCTCAAGGTCACCGATTACAAAGGAGAGTATGCAACCCCCGATCAAGCCGCACGAATCAAGATGTTGGACGGGTATGAACGCATGTTTTCCAATAGAGTGGCCCTTTGGACAAG
>PUKL01000009.1 GCA_003552275.1 Mollicutes bacterium | reverse complement strand
GCGAACACGGGGAAGAGGGCCGCCTTGACACTCATGCCCGCCATCATGAGCACATAGGCCAGACCGACGATGGTGTTTTCCGTGGTCAGACTCTCCATGCCGGAGCGGATCTCGATCATGTTGATGGTGCCGAAGGTGTAATAGAGCAACAAGACCCCGATGAGGAACATCAAGACCCCGGCCGTGTTCAAGAGGAGATAATAGACACCGGCCCGGATGGAGGAACCGATCTTTTGGAAGGCGACGAGAATGGTCACGATGATGGTGGTGAGTTCCAAGAACACGAAGAGGTTGAACAAGTCGTTCGTCTGCAGAAGCCCCAAGAACACCCCTTCCAGAAAGAGGAGAAAGAACAAGAACGTCGGTTCCGCCGTTTTCAAACGGAACTTGTAGATGAGGACCATCCACCAGATGAAGATGGTGAGAAAGACGAGCACGGCGCTCAAACGGTCGTTCAAGAGCGAGATGCCGATCACATCCCAATCACCGATGAAATAGATGACACCGGTCTCGAGATGCGGGGCGATATCGACATAGTAGAAGACGGCCAGCACCGTCACGAGAATCTGGGCGGCGAAAGCGAGATAGTGGGACCACCGGGTCTTCAACACATAGATGAGGATCGCCGTGATGACGGGAACGAGGATGAATAGTACCGGAGCGTTTTCCATCATTCGACATCCTCCCTTTTAAGGATCTGCGCCCATTCGATGGAGCCGTAATGGTGGAAGAGCTTGATGCAGAGCATGAGGGAAAGGGCGGTCACGGTGCTACCGATGACGATGGTCGTGATCATGAGTGCCTGCGGGAGAGGGTCGACGATGGCGTCGGCCCCGCCGTTCAAAATCGGGATGGCGCCCCCTTGGAAGTTCCCGAGGTTCAAGAAAAGGAGAATGATGCCGCTTTCGATGATGGTCACACAGAAGACGCTCTTGATGATGTTCTTGCTCGTGGCGAGGCCGTAGAAGCCGATGAGGACCACGATGAATGTCAATATGGGATTCATCTCAGCGACCCTCCTTCAGAAACGCCGTGAAGATCGTCCAAAGGCCCAAGGCGACTTTCAGACCGATGAGCACGTTCAGGATGACGAGATAGATCGCTTTCCAGTCGGCGCCGGCATCAAGCGGCATGAAATTCGTGAAAAGCACGCCCCGGGTGATGAGGGAAACGGACGTCACGACGATGATGGCGAGATAGAGGAGTTTCTCCGTGGTGACGATGAAGTTGACATTGGTCTCTTTGTCGGTGTCGATGTAATAGAGGATGAGGATGGCCGTCGCGGCGAGGGCACCCCCTTGGAAGCCGCCGCCCGGAGAGAGGTGCCCGTTGATGATGATGTAGAAACCGAAAACGAGCAGCAAAGGATAGACCAAACGCGCGAACGTGACGAAGAGGTCGGGTGTCTTGTATTTATCGATCATGAACTGGGCGTTCTTCTCTTCCAGATCGTGCTTGGAGATCCAGATGACACCGCTCACGGCCACAAGCAGGATCCCCGCCTCGAAGAGGGAATCGAAGAGCCTGTAATCGAGGAGGATCGCCGTGACGAGGTTCTTCGCCCCCGTCTCTTCATAGCCGTGGGCGAAGAAATAGCGCATGCCGTCATCTTGATAGAGGTCTTCGAGGTCGAACATCGCGATGACGAAGAAAGCGAAGACGATACCGAGAGCCGAGACCAACAGCGAAATCTTCAAAATCTTCTTCACGATGTCATTCACCGAAATCACGATCCTTGAACGTCTTGACCTCGATGTCGTCGTATTCGACCGCCATGTCGGCGAGCTTCTGCATGAGGAGGCTCGACTCTTTGCCTTTCAGCACATACTTGCCGCTCTCTTCATCCTTCGTCACGATGAGGTCGATGTTCGTTTTTTCACAAAGTACTTGGTCCGGCCCGGCCGCAGGGTCGCAAAGACCCGGCTCGTTGCAGATGTTCAACTCGAGATGGTAGTATTCGGTGAAGCGTTTCAAGAAGACATAGCCCATCCCCGTGAGCTTCCCGTCTTGGATGATGAAATCATCCATCGCTCTGTCCAAGACGATGAACTCGCGTTGCCGGCTGATGCTGATCACATAGATCAAGGGAATGATCGCCGCCCCGATGGCCACCTCGGCGATGGCGACGTCGGGGGCGTTGTTGATGACGTAGAGGCTTGCCGTCGTCAAAGAGAAAGACGCCACGAGGATGATGATCGTCCGGTTGTTGTTGTGGAGGACGATGGCGATGGCAATGATGATCAGGACGATCTGCATGGCATAGGCCACGACATCGATGAGCTCAATCCCGTTCAGAACCAGAAACATCCTCCGTCCCTCCTTTGCTGCGGTCGGTACCGATATTCTTCACGGGAACACCCGTCAGATAGGCGCTCCGGATGTTCACGTGGGCACTGATCGGATTCGTGATGAGCATGAAGCCGATGAGCATCACGAACCGGATGATATAACGATAACAAAACGGCAATCCTTCCTTCGTGGCACAGACGATCGTTATCACGATCAAAGCCACGAGCAAGGTGAGGCTCGCGATCGTCTCGATCATGGCCGAAGAGAGAATGCGCACATAGAGGTCCTTCGCCCGGAAGACGGCGATGATGCAGAAGATGATGAATATCCAAGCGATGACAAGCAAGACGATGGGAATGATGGTCATTTCTCCCGCCCTCCCGTCATGATGAATTTGGCCAAGAGCGTGATGGTGAGGAAGCCGACGATGCCGTAGCCGATCGCGACGTCGAGGATGAGGATGCTGTCGGTGAGGACGGCATAGATCGTCACGAACATGACGACTTTCGCACTGACGAGGTTCACCATGAGCAACCTATCCCAGATGGTCGGCCCCATGATGAGACGGATGACACTCGCCCCCGCCGACAGGACGAGAATGATGAGGGTCAAAAAGAGCATCCATTCCAATGCCCCGGTGAGTTCAAGCATCTTTCCCCGCCCCCTTCTTCCTCTTCTTCTGCAACAGCCTTTCGAACCGTTTGCGGATCGGGGCCGCGAGTTCTTCCGGCGTCGCATCGGGAGGCGCGATCGTGAGAACGGTCACGGTCTTCTTCTTGGTATCGCTGTCGATGGTGATCGTCCCCGGGGTGAGTGTGATGGAATTCGCCACGATCGCCACATCGACGGCACTCTCCACATCGAGCTCGATTGTGAAAACGACCGGCTTGTACGTGCGTTTGAAGAGATTGACGGCGAAGCGGAGGGCCGCTTTGAAGACCTCGACGAGGAGGATCGAGACATACCGGAAGAAACGATGGATGTGAAACGCGGAATAGCGCGTGTCTTTACCGCCATAAAAGACCTGATACGACAGTTCCGTCAACACACCACACAACAAAACGCCCGCGATGACGGTTTCGGGGCGGAAATTCAAGGCGAACAAGAACCAGATGGCTAGACACAGCAAAAACAGGCCGTAACGGGAAGCGATGTAATCCTTCATGGGTCATTCCTCCGCGACAATGTGAAAAAATCAAACTTTATTATAGCACAAAAAAAGGACGAAAAAAATCTATGTGTCCACGGCCAGAAGGGCGATGATCGTTTTCGCATCCTTGATTTCACCACTTTTGGCGAGATGGACGGCCTCCTCCAAAGGAAGCCGGACGAGCTCCACATATTCGTCGTCGTCAGCTTTCGGTTTATGTTCGAGGATGGTCACATCATATGCGTGATAGATCTCGATCCGTTCGTTCGAGAACCCGATGGCCGAATACACATCCATCACCTTGACGAAATCGTCGCTCGTGTAGCCGGTCTCTTCTTCCAACTCCCTCTTTGCGCAACGGAGCCCGTTCTCCCCCGCTTCATCTTTCTTGCCCGCGGGGATCTCCAGGCTGTCGATGCCGGCCGCGTAACGATGTTGGCGGACGAGGAGGACCTCCCTGTCTTCGGTGATGGGGAGGACGGCGGCGGCCCCGACATGGTCGACCACGACCCGTTTCCCGTCACGACCGTCGGGAAGCTCTACATCATCCTCATACACCCGCAAAAAGTCACAACTGTATTGCAAGTGGCGTTTCAGGAACTTCTCCCGTTTCAAAAACGACCATTCCCTTCCTTTGCTACATGAGGTTCATCCGGTCAGTCATTATATCACGTCTCGCCGCGGATGTGAAAAGAACCCCTTCACAATCTTCCATGAAAAAGGCAGGCACATCGTGTGTGCCTGCCCGTTCAACGTCGGTGTCAGTTCGGAAAAGCCTCGCGCAACACCGAAAGCGCCCAATCGATCTCTTCTTTCTTGATGACGAGCGGCGGGGCGAGACGGATGGTGTGCGTGTGGGTCTCTTTGGCGAGGATGCCCATCTCTTTGAGTTTCTCGGTGTATTTCCGGGCACCTCCCGCATCCTCGTGCAACTGGATGGCGATGAAGAGTCCTTTTCCGCGGACCTCCTTGAAGACGGGGGAGTCGATCTTTTTGATCCCTTGGAGGAAATAGGCGCCGAGTTCCTCGGAACGCTTGGGCAGCTCTTCTTCCAACAACACGTCGATCGCCGCCTCGCCGGCGACACAAGCGAGCGGATTCCCCCCGAAGGTACTGCCGTGGGAGCCCGGTACGATGACATCCATGATGTCATGACGGGTGATCGCGGCCGAAACGGGGATGACGCCGCCCGAGAGGGCCTTGCCCACGAGCAGGATGTCCGGCTTGGCGTTCTCATGCTCATAACAGAAGAGTTTGCCGGTCCGGCCGAAGCCGGTCTGGATCTCGTCGAAGATGAGAAGGACGTTGTGTTTTTCACAAATCTCTTTGACTTTTCTGAGATACCCCTCGCTCGGGATGATGACACCGGCCTCGCCTTGGATCGGCTCGACCAAGAAGGCCACGGTGTTCTCGTTGATGGCGGCTTCGAGGGCCTCGGTGTCGTCGTAGGGGATGTTGATGAAGCCGGGGGTGTAGGGACCGTAGTCTTTTCTGGCGACCTCGTCGATGGAGAAACTGACGATCGTCGTCGTCCGTCCGTGGAAGTTGCGGTTGGCGGTGATGATCTCGGCTTTGTTTTCGGGGACGCCCTTCTTCTGGTATCCCCAGCGGCGGGCGATCTTGATGCCCGTCTCGACCGCTTCGGCGCCCGTGTTCATCGGCAGCGCCACTTCATAGCCCGAAACCTCACAGAGCTTCTTCAAGAAACGCCCCAGTCTGTCGTTGTAGAAGGCGCGCGAGGTCAGCGTGAGCGTCTTCAGCTGTTCTTCCACCCTTTTCACGATCTTGGGATGGAGATGACCGTGGTTGACGGCGGAATAGGCCGCGAGACAATCGAGATACTTGTTGCCCTCGGGGTCCCAGACCCAGACACCTTCCGCTTTGTGGATGACGACGGGGATGGGTGCATAGTTCCTGGCACCATATTGCGCTTCGAGTTCCATGGATTCTTTCGTACTGGACATGAATTAGCACCTCTGTAATAAAATTTTTGGGCGAAAGAGAGGAAAAGCCTCTCTTACACGTAAAAAGAAACGAAGATCTCGCTCTTTCACCACGCCCATTCTACCATAAGCCCCAATGAACTGCAAACGCTTTCAGGAAGGCGCCTTGCCGGACGCCTTCAAAAAAGGTTTCTTCTCAGAAGCCGTAGGTCTCTTTCAACATCGTATATTGGGAGAGCGATCTTTCGTCGAGATTTTCGAGTCCCGCCTCGCGGGCCCAGTCGATGGCCTCGATATATTCTTGCGCCGTGATACCGCGGTCGATTTCGGGAAAACCCTTCATCCGCCACAAGGGCCGGTATTGCCCCATGAGGTTGACATAGGTCTCGAGCGAGAGGTTTTCCGCCACCCAGGCGACGAACTCCCTCGTGCCGTTGACATGGTTCGGCATGATGAGATGTCTGATCATCAAGCCCCGGCTCGCGACGCCGTCAGCACGACAGCTGAGATCGCCGACCTGTTCGTGCATGGCGATGAGCGCCCGCTTGGCGACGGAAGGATAGTCGGCCGCTTGGGATTCGTTGTAGCGGGTGGCGTTTTTTTTCCTCCATGAACTTCATGTCGGCAAGATAGATGTCGACGACGCCCTGAAGCAGGTCGAGGGTCTCTTCGGTCTCATAAGAGCCCGTGTTGTGGACGAGGGGGAGCGAAAGACCCTGTTTCGCCGCGAGGGCCACAGCGGTAAGGATGCGCGGGAGAAAATGTGTCGGGGTGACGAGGTTGATGTTCGCACAGCCCATCTTCTGCAGCTGCAACATCATCTGTGCGAGTTCTTCGTCCGTGACTCTTTTCCCGAGACCGCGGTGAGCCGTCTCATAGTTTTGACAGAAGACACAACGAAGATTGCAGTGGGAAAAGAAGATGGTGCCCGACCCCCGTCGGCCGGTGAGGGGGTCCTCTTCGCCGGGGTGGGCGAAATGACCGGAAACGACCGCCTCATAGGGTGCTCGGCAGAACCCCTTCTCCCCTTTTGTCCGGTCCACGCCGCAGCGGTGGGGGCAGAGCGTGCATCGCGCATAGATGTTTTCCGCCTTGTCGATCCGTGCTTGCAAGCCGT
>PUKL01000128.1 GCA_003552275.1 Mollicutes bacterium | reverse complement strand
CCGTCCTGTTGTTCTCGATCTTGGAATAATAACTGACACTACAGACACCTTGGGAAGCCTTCTCCTGTGTGAGGTCCAGTTCAAGTCGTTTCTTTTTGAGAATGTCGCCGATGTTGCCGGAAAAATCTTGCAACTTGCGCTTGTATTGTCTGTCGAGCTGTTGTTTAAGGCGCTGGTGGTTCATGTTTCTGTTCCCTCCTCAAACCTTGTAATCGTGCTGTCTGTACATATTGTATATCGAAACCTTCCCTCCGGAGGTTGTGAAAAACATCAGGAAATCTCCCCGCCTGTGATTTTCCATCAGGACACCGCGCATGGTATACTGGGACTGTCGGAAAGGAGCACCTACCATGTCGAAGAAGGATCAAAGAAATGATAGGCGGAAAACACCGAAACACGACTTGAAGAACATGAATTTCTACCTGCCTTTTGTCGGTCTCTTCCTCTATTTCGTGTGGCGTCAAAGCCACTTCGACCATCCCGACCAGGCCGACATCGGTTGGGGAAGGGTGATTCTCATGAGTGTCGTCATTCCTCTTGTCGTCACCCTCGCCTTCATCTTTCTCGCCGTCGCCGCGGCCTCCGCGGTCGGCACGACATGATGAAAACGCCGTTTCCGGCCTCGAGCCGGGAACGGCGTTTCTTTTTCAAGGCCTTATGTCCGGATAGCGACAAAACTCTTTCAGGACGCAAGCGTCGCAGTCGGGGCTTCTCGCCGTGCAACGGTATCGTCCGAAGAGGATCATTCTGTGGTGCGTGGCCGACCAGCTTTCCCGGGGCAAGACTTTCATGAGCTTCCTTTCGACGACAAGCGGGGAGTCTTCCCACTCGGCGAGGCGCAAACGTTTCGCGACCCGGGCGACATGTGTGTCCACGGCGATTCTCGGTTGTTTGAACCATACGCTCAAGACGACATTGGCCGTCTTTCTCCCCACTCCCGGCAAGCTTTCCAGATCGTCTTGGTCGCCGGGCACCTTCCCGCCGAAACGGGTGACGATCATGTCCGCCGTCGCTTTGATGTGTCTGGCTTTGTTGCGGTAGAGACCGATGGAGCGGATCCGTTTCTCGATTTCGGCAAGAGGCGCTTCTTGAAACGCTTCGATGGTCGGAAAGGCGCGAAAGAGGTCGGGCGTGACCCGGTTCACGGATTCATCAGTCGCCTGCGCACTGAGAATCACCGCCACCAAGAGCTCGAAGGCACTCTCATGCGCGAGCATGGTGTCGGCCTCGGGGTAGAGGCCTTCCAGACGGTTGAGGATTTCTTCTATTCTTCCCATAACTTATGGAAATCCTTCAAGGCCTCTTTGTTTTTGCGGGGCTTTCCGGCCGGCAGATCCTTGACGGCGGAAAGCAATATGCGGTCGATGGCTTTCACGGAAAGCCTGTTTTGCTGGAGTGCGGTGTTCGCGGCTTCGCGAATCATCGTCTCGGAATATCCCTCTTCATGGACCCACTGTCTCACGAGCTCGTAATCGAGCGATGAGAGGGGTTTTTCCAGCACTTCCTCGAGCCTTGAGACGATGCGACCCAGAGCTGTCTCGTCTTCTTTTTCGAGCTGTTTCTTCAAGTGGTTCACGACCTTCGCGAGAATGTGGTCGACATTGAAGGTCTCCATCTCCTTGCCGTCGTCACGTTTGACAAGGGTTATGGTGAGATACCCCTTGTTCATGAGACCGTTCAACAACTCCTCGGTCTCGGACGCCGACAAGGAAAGCATCTTCGCGAACTTTTCGGACTTGATGATCCGTTTCCTTTCCTCGAGCAGACGGTTCAGTTTGATGAGTGCCACCGCCTCTTTCTCGTCGAGGCCGAATTTATGATAGTAGCGAAGCACCAAGGCGTCATAATCCAAGACGCCGTCGTCGATGAGTCGTCGGAGATATGCCTTCATCCGTCCTCGCCCCCGTCCGTTTTGTCTTTGTCGGCGAGTTTTTCCAACGCGGCCGCGGCCGCGTTCTGTTCAGCCTGTTTCTTGCTTCTACCTTCGCCTTCCCCCATGAGAATCTCGTCCAGATAGACCCGGGTGGTGAACTTCTTCATGTGTGAAGGTCCTTCTTCGGAGACGACCCGATAGTCCAACTCCCGTCGGTCGGACTGGACGAGTTCCTGCAGATGGCTCTTGAAGTCGATGAAACCGTCCCCCTCGTCTTGCTCGATGAGCGGGAAGACGACCTTCTGCGCGATCCGTTGCACCGCGGCGAGACCGCCGTCCAGATAGGCGGCACCGACAAGGGCTTCGAAGGCGTCGGCCAAGAGTGCACTCCGTTGGCGTCCACCGCTTTTTTCTTCACCGTGTCCCAAGCGGAGATAGGTCCCCAGATCACAGGCTTTGGCATATTCGGTGAGGGCCGTCTCACAGACATAACGGGCGCGCATCTTGGTCAGATCGCCTTCACGCAAATCTTGGTCGAGTCCATAGAGGTACTCGCTCACAACGACATCCAGCACGGCGTCCCCCAAGAATTCGAGCCGTTCGTTCGAGTCGACACCGTGTTCGTTGGCGAATGACGAGTGGGTGAGCGCCGTCCGTAGGAGGTTTTGGTCCCGCCAGTCGATGTTGAAGAAGGAAAGCAACCGTTCCACGTCACTCCGCCCCGCTTTCGATCACTTTGCCGACCTTTTCGACCACGTCCTGGCGGACGATGTCGGCGGCTTGGCGGATGGCGTTGGCGAAGCCTTCACTGCGTGAGGAACCTTGCGCTTTGATGACGACGCCGCGAAGACCGTAGATCATCGCTCCGCCGATCTCGGCGGGATCGAGACGTTTCTTGAACCGTTTGAGGTTGCGATAGACCAAGAGCACGCCGAGTTTGCCCAGGATTCCCCGTGTCAGCTCTTCGCGAAGGATCGTGCCCATGCCCTTGGCGGTCCCTTCGATGGTCTTCATGACGATGTTGGCGGTGAACCCGTCGCTTATCAAAATGTCACAGGGTGGGTCCAACACTTCCTTGGGTTCCACATTGCCGTAGAAGCGGATGTGTTCATCCTTGTGGAAGAGTTCCTCCACCTCGTTGTCCAAGGGGCGTCCTTTCCCTTCTTCGGTACCGATGTTGATGAGGCCGACGGTGGGCTCTTTCTTGCCTAGGATCTCTTCGGCATAGACACTGGCGAAATAGGCCTGCTGGAGCATGTATTCGGGACGGATCTCAATATTGCCGCCGGCATCGAGGAGGATCATCTCCCCTTTGACGGTGGGAATGACCGGGGCGATGGCGGTCCTCTTCATCCCTTTCATGCGACCGACGAGAATGTGGGCGCCGGCGATGAGCGCCTGTGTGGCGCCGCTCGAGACGATGGCGTCATTCTCCTCCTTGCGGACGCTCGACAGACTCATGGCCATCGAACTCTTCCGATTGGAGCGGATGGCACCGATGGGGTCCTTCTCTCCCATGTCGATGGTCCCCTCCGTCGGCACGATGCGGATTCTCGTCTCATCGGTCAAATGGCGTTTGATTTCTTCTTCGTCGCCATAGAGCGTGATTTCGATATCGGGGATCCTCTCGACGGCGAGCATGGCTCCTTTGACTTGTTCTTCCGGGGCGTGGTCGCCGCCCATGGCGTCAACAGCGATTTTGATCATACCGAACACCTCTTTCTTCTATCATGACCATTATAGCACAAGAAATTTGTTCACAGGGAGTAGTCCGCATGTTCTTCGAGTTCTTTCCCGATGGCACGGACATAGTTTGCATAGGCTTCCTTGTCGGATTCGGAAAGGATCATGCCGGCATCATCGCGGGCGATCTTCATGATGTGGAGATCCTCATCAATGTCGGCATGGATGAAACGGAGACGGCCGCTTTGATAGGTGCCCATGAAATCGCCGAAGCCCCTTCTTTGCATGTCGTATTCGCTGATCGCGAAACCGTCGCTTTCTTTTTGGAGGAAGTCGAGACGCTCCCGGACCTCGTCGTCCCCTTCATAAAGCAACACGGCTCTTCCCGGGATGTCCCGCCTGCCGACCCGGCCGCGCAGTTGATGGAGCTGGGCGAGACCGAGACGCTCGGCATGGTGGATGACGATGAGGGTCGCGCGGGGGACATCCATCCCCACTTCGACGATCGTCGTCGCGACGAGGATGTCGATCCTCCCCTCGTGGAAGTCCTCCATGATCCGCTCTTTCTCCTCTGGAGGTCGCTTCCCGTGCAAGACGCCGACACGGGCGTCGGGATGACGACGGCGCATGGAGTCCGCAAGGGCGGCGATGCTTCTTTTGACATTCTTGCCCGCTTCGATGGTGGGGGAGATGATGTAAGCTTGTTCGCCTTTGTGCAACGTCGCGGTGATGAAGGAATGGATCCGCTCTTCCTCGGTCGCGGGAAGGACGGTCGTTTCCGCCACTTGGTCTTGATGGGGCTTTTCATCGATGGTCGTGATGTCCATGTCGCCAAAGAGGGTCATGGCCAGGGTGCGGGGAATCGGGGTCGCACTCAGATAGAGCACATCGGGCTTTTCCCCTTTGCGGCTCAAGGCTCCCCGCTGCAACACGCCGAAACGGTGCTGTTCGTCGGTGACGACGAAACCGAGGCGCCGATAACGGATATCACGGCTAAAGAGCACATGGGTGCCGATGACGAAGTGGATTCCACCTTCCTTGAGACCTCGTTCTATCCTCTCCCGCTCCTCTTTCGGTGTCGTGCTCGTCAAAAGAGCTATTTCATAGGGGGTGTTGCGAAAAAGGGTCCGCGCCGAATGGAAATGCTGGCGGGCGAGAATCTCCGTCGGGGCGAGGAAAGCGGCCTGATGGCCCGCATCCAAAGCGGCGAACGCGCTCGCCATGGCGACGATTGTCTTGCCGCTGCCGGTGTCCCCCTGCAACATCCTCCGCATGGCCCTTGCGGAGGCGATGTCGGCAAGGATTTCGGCCAAGGCTTTGTCCTGGGAAGCGGTGAGGGAAAAGGGGAAATCAGCCATGAAACCCCGGACCGCTTCCTCGGAGAATGGTTTCGCCAGACCTTCCTCTTCCAGATGGCGCTTGCGCAGAAGACGCACCTTGAGCTGGTAGTCGAGGAATTCCTCGTATTTGAGCCGGCGTCGGACTTGATGGAGTTCGCGGGGGGTGGTCGGGGCGTGGGCCCAAGCCAGGAGTCTCTTCTTGTCGATGAGACGGTAGCGATCACGTAAGGGTTCGGGAAGCCGGTCGACAAGTGAGGCAGAAAGCATGGCGTACACTTCCCGGGCCAGCTTGGCGAAGGTGGCATCGCTCACCCCCTCGACGTTGTAGACGGGCAGGATGCCTTCTTGGAAATTCTCACGCAAGAACACTTTCTGGGCGGTGAAACTATTTTTGTCCAAAGAAAAGCGTCCGTGGAGGACAACGCGACTCCCGGAACGGAGTGTCCTTTTCAGATAATGCTGGTTGAACACGCTCACGGCGATAGTCCGCCCTTCCACCTCCGCCCGGAAGGTGAGGCGGGAGAGATTTTTGCGGATGAAAAAGACTTTGGGTTCGCTCGTGACACGTCCCGGAAGGTGGATCGTCTCCCCTTTAGTGGCTTCTTCGAGGTCGCCCAATCTCCTTTGGATATATCTTTCGGGGAACCTGTGCAGCAAATCCGACGGGGTGCGGATTCCTTGTCGGGCGAGATTCCTCGCCCGTTTTTCACCGATGCCCTTGACATCTTTCAGCTCCATACGATCACCCAATCCATTATAGCACGCCATAAGAAAAGGCCGAGGGATTTTCCCCCGGCCTGAAGGTCATTCGACTGCGAAAAGATATTCGTAGATCTCTTGCTCTCCCTCGATGATGTCGACTTCGATCTCGGCGTGTTTTTCACCGATGTAGGCGTGCAATTTTTCCACTTCGTCCTTGTCGATGTTCTTGCCGTACATGATGGTGATGATCTCGCTCTCCTCGTCGATCATGCGGTTGACGAGGTCCTTGATGGTGTCCAGGCGTTCCTTCTTGGCGGTGACGATGTCACCGTCGAGCAGCCCGATATGGTCGTCCTTTTTAATCTTGAGACCGTTCACCTGGGAGTCGCGGACCGCATAAGTGACCTCACCGCTCTTCACATGGTCGATGAGTTCCTTCATCTCCTCGACGGTCTCCTCGACTTCCTGGTTGGCATCGAACATGGTGAGAGAGGCATAGCCTTGGGGGATCGTCTTCGCCGGCAGCACGATGATGTTCTTGTCGTCGATCGCCTGGGCCGCGTGTTCGGCCGAGAGGAAGACGTTCTTGTTGTTGGGGATGATGAGTATGTTCGTCGCGTTCACCTCGTCGACGGCGTCGACGAAATCCTGGGTCGAAGGGTTCATCGTCTGACCACCGTCGATGACATGGTCGACGCCCATCTCGAGGAACATCTCTCTGAGACCTTCACCGTTCACAACGGTGATGATTCCGTATTTTTTCGGCGGTTTCCCTTTGTCTTTGAACTCTTTTGTTTCATGTTCATGGCCGCAGTCTTCATGCAGACCGTGGGCATCCGGAGAGTGAAGCAGGGTCTCCGTGTGTTGCATGTCCATGTTCTCGATCTTCAGATTGGCGAATTCACCATAGATCTGGGCGATGTTCAAAGCGTCCCCGGGTTTTTCCGTGTGGACGTGGACCTTGCAGAT
>PUKL01000138.1 GCA_003552275.1 Mollicutes bacterium | reverse complement strand
ATGGCCGCCTGGCCCTCTGTCGAATGGGCGAAGAAGGTCTATCCCGATCTCGAGGATTCGGACGCCTTGATGCAGCTTTTCGAAGATTTGGTCACCATCATGCGTCTTGACGAGGAGAATCCCATCAAGTCTTGGACCGACCATTTGAACGAACTCGAGCGGAAGCGCCGCCTGCTGAACGAGGCCCGCTTCGACAAACTCATCTACAAATCCGCCGACACCGACCTCACCGTCGCCCTGCCGGAAAAACACATCTGGGTCTCCGGCGCCCAGAAACGCCGCAATGACGTCTTCCTCCCGAACATGCCCACAGAAGAGATCTTCACCGCGCCTTTGAAGACCGGGGTGAACGGAACGTTGCGGATGACGAAGCATCTGAACGTGCGCGGCCTCGTGATCGAGCCCTTCACGATGGAACTCAAATACGGCGAGATCGTCCGCGTCGAAAGCAATGACAGGGACAAGATCGAGAAACTCCTTTCCATGGATGAAGGCGCGCGTTTCCTCGGCGAAGTCGCTCTCGTTCCCGAGGAGAGCCCCATCGCCCAACTCGGAAAGCTTTTCTACCACACGCTCATCGACGAGAACGCGAGTTCGCATTTCGCCATCGGCAACGCCTATCCCATGTGTGTGCGGGCCAAAGGCGCGAGTGCGCAAGAGATCGCCGAGAAACACAATATCAACCGCAGTGTCGTCCATGTCGATTTCATGGTCGGAAGCCCCGATCTGGAAGTCGTCGGTGTCAAGCCCGACGGCGAAGAAGTGCCGATCTTCACCCAAGGGACCTGGAGCGAGCACTTCCGCAAGAAGGTTTCTTGACATGACAAGCCCCGGTTCATCCGGGGCTTTTAGGAACCCGCTTCTCCTTAATTCTCTACAATGTTTTGGCGTCATGTTATAATGGATGGGGTGATCGACATGCGAGTGGTCTTCGGCGGCGCCTTCAATCCGCCCACGAAAGCGCATCTGGAAGTGTATCGCTTTTTGTCCCGGAAACTGCCCGTGGAACGGTTCATCTTCTTGCCCGTCTCCGACCGCTACAAGAAGAAGGGTCTCGCCGCCGATCACCATCGGTTGCGGATGTTGGAAATCATGACCGAGGACCTTCCCGATGTCGAAGTGTCCGACATGGAGATGCAAGACGAATCGTTCAAGGGGACCTACACCTCGTTGCGACGTCTTTCCCGCCCCGATTTGCCGACGGCCTTCGTCGTCGGCGCCGACCATCTCCGAGGACTGCCGCGGTGGAAGGACGCAGAAAAGCTTTTGCGGGAATTCGAGATCATCGTGTTGAACCGGGACGACGAAGATCTCGAGGCCGTCATCGGGCAAGACGCCGTGTTGGCCGGTCACCGTGAGAACATCCGTGTCTTTGAAGAATTCTCCTTTCCCGTCTCGGCGAGTTCGTTCCGCAAACACAAAGACGAGAACCTCGTGACTCCCGGGGTCTATGCCTATATCGTAGAAAACGGTCTTTATGATGGAGGGTGAGAGATGTACAAGCAGGATTTTGTGAAAGTCGCATGTGTCAGCCCCGTGCTCAAAGTGGGCAATCCGGAGGCGAATGTCTCGGTAATCCTGGACACGCTCAAGGACTTGGACGCCTCTTTGGCCGTGTTCCCCGAACTCTGCGTCACGGGCTACACCGCCGGCGACCTCTTTTTCAAGCGTTCCCTCCTCGATGAGACCCAAAGGGCGATGCAAAGACTGCTCGAGAAGAACCCTTTTAAAGGCATCCTCCTTGTCGGTGCCCCTTTGGAAGTGGACGGCATCCTCTACAATACCGCCTTCGTCATCCAACAAGAAAGGATCCTCGGTGTCGTGCCGAAGATGTATCTGCCCAACACCGAGGAGTTCTATGAGAAACGCTGGTTCAAGAGCGGTTTCGACATCGCCGACAACCGCGACCGCATCCGTTACCTTTCCGAAGAGGTGCCATTCGGCCATCTCGTCTTCAAAGAAGAAGCGGGACGTCTCTCTTTCGGTGTCGAGATCTGCGAGGACATGTGGGCCCCCTTCTCCCCGGGGAACAGCCTCGCCCTGCAGGGCGCCCGGTTGATATTGAACCTCTCGGCTTCGAATGAATACCTCCACAAACAAGAGGTGCGCGAACGCGCCATCATCGAGCATTCGCGCAAGAATGCGGGCGCCTACGTCTATGCGAGCGCCGGCATGCACGAATCGACAAGCGAGACCGTCTTCAGCGGCCACAATGTCATCGCCGAGAACGGCCGGCTTGTCGCCGAGAGCGAATCGTTCGCCCATGAAACGGAAATCGTCAAAGCCGACATCGACCTCGGCAAGATCGACCATAGACGGAAGAATCATTCTTCCTTCCGCGACACCCACGACACCGCCCTCACGGTGGCCGCCGAAGTCTCTTTCCGGCTGGCGGAGACGGACACCTTCGTCTTCGAACACCCCTTCGACAGGACGCCTTTCGTTCCCAAGGAGGATGTCATCACCGCGTTCGAGAAGGTCGCGAACCTCTTGGAGAACGCCCTCATCAAACGCATCGAACATGTGCGGCCCGAAAGACTCGTCATCGGTGTCTCGGGCGGGATCGATTCGAGCCTGGCTTTGCTGGTGGCGGCGCGTGTTCTGAAACGGTTGGATCGCCCCGCCGCCGACATTCTCGGTGTCACCATGCCGGGCATGGGGACAAGCGACAAGACCCTCCGGCTCGCCCGCTCCCTCATGAGCGCCTTGGGCGTGGACTCTCTCGAGATCGACATCAAGGAAGAGGCGAAACGGCAATTGCAAACGCTCGGCCATGACGGAAAAAGTCACGATGTGACTTTCGAGAACGTCCAGGCGCGTTTGCGCGCGATGATGCTTTTGAACCTCGCCAACCGGCACAACGGGCTCGTGCTCGGCGCGGCCGACATGAGCGAACTCGCCTTGGGGTTCGTGACATACGGCGCCGACCATCTGGGCATGTACAACATCAACGCGGGCCTTCCGAAGACCCTTGTGGACTTCATGATCGGTCAGTACGCGAAGACATGTTTCTCCGCGGATGTGGCGGATCTTGTCGCGGAGGTCAGGTCCCTGCCCTATTCTCCGGAACTCGTACCCGGCCAAGTCTCCGAAGAGACGCTCGGAAAGTACGAGATCAACGATTTCATCCTCGAGCGGTTCCTCCGGGCCGGGGACGGAAAAGAGCGTATCGTCAGTCTCCTCGAAGAGACTTTCGGACTTGCCAAAGATAAAGCGGAGGCCTATGTGGAGAATTTCTTCCGGCGTTTCTTCGCTTCCCAGTTCAAGCGCCAGGCCACACCCGACGGACCGAAGGTGTTGGACGTGTCGCTTTCGCCGCGGAGCGATTTCCGCATGCCTTCGGACATATCCCGCTAACCGAAACAGGTGATTCCATGAAAAAGAGAGTCGTCGTGGGCATGAGCGGCGGCGTTGATTCGAGCGTCTCCGCCCACATACTGAAAGAGGCCGGTCACGAAGTCGTCGGCCTTTTCATGAAGAACTGGGATTCCGCCCTGAACAAGGATGTGTTGGGCAATCCCGACCTCGCCTCCGACCTCTGTCCGCAAGAAAAGGACTACCAAGACGCTAAACGGGTCGCCGACAAACTCGGTATCGAACTCCACCGGGTCGAATTCATCGAAGAGTACTGGCAAGACGTCTTCACCTATTTCCTCGACGAATACAAGAAAGGGCGCACCCCGAATCCCGACATCCTCTGCAACAAACACATCAAGTTCGACGCTTTCCGCCGCCATGCGGAGCGTTTCTCCCCCGACGCCATCGCCATGGGCCACTACGCCCGCATCCGCGAAGACGAAGGCGGATTGCGCCTTCTCAGGGGCGTCGACGCCAACAAGGACCAGACCTATTTCTTGAGCCAGCTCACCGAAAAGAAGCTTCGGAACGTCCTCTTCCCGATCGGTGAGCTGACGAAGGCGGAGGTCCGTGAAATCGCCAAGAAGGCCTCCCTCCCCACAGCGGACAAGAAGGACTCGACGGGCATCTGTTTCATCGGCGAACGTTCTTTCGCCCAGTTCTTGAAGAACTATCTCCCGGCCCAGAAAGGTCTCATCAAGACCGAAGACGGCGACACCGTCGGTGAGCACGAAGGGCTGATGCACTATACGATCGGCCAAAGGAAAGGGCTCGGTATCGGTGGTCTCAAAAACTATCCCGACAAACCCTGGTTCGTCATCGGCAAGGACCTCGACCGGAACATCCTCATCGTCGGACAGGGTTATCATCATCCGGGGCTTTATGCCACGAGTTGCACGTTGGACGATCTGAATATCATCACCGCTGGGACGTTCAGGGAAAAGGCCCCCTTGCAAGCGAAATTCCGTCATCGCCAGAAAGACAAGCCCGTACGGGTGGAAAGAATCGCCGGCGTCTGGCACGTGCTTTTCGAAAAGCCTGTGCGCGCGGTGACCCCGGGTCAGGCCTGTGTCCTCTATGACGAGGAGACCTGCCTCGGCGGCGGGGTCATCGACAAAGTCAAGAAAGACGACACAATCTTGCCATATTGAGGAAGGGATGCAGAACGTGCAGAAGAAAAGACGCGGCATCGCTCTGGCCGGTGGTGGTGCACGCGGCGCCTATCAGATCGGCGCTTTGAAAGCGTTGAAGGAAGAAGGGCATCTCGAGGACATCCATGCCGTGAGCGGCTCCTCCATCGGCAGCGTGAACGCCTGCATGTTGGCGACGGACGCCTTGGAAAAAGCCGAAAGGATATGGCTCACGTTGAACGAGAAGGACCTTCTGAAAAACCAGGGCAACATCATCCGGCGCATCTTCACCGAAGGCGTCAATCTCGTCAAAAACGGGGTCTATCACACCGACCGTTTTTACACCATGTTGGGGGAGATCATCGACTTCGAACGCTTGAAGGAACGTGACGTCCATGTGGCCGTGAGTCATGTCGGGGGAACGGAATGCAACCTTTTCGAGCTCATGAGTCTGAACGTGCGCGATTTCTTCCAAAAAGGCGGGAGGATCCGTTATTTCAACCTACGTCATCTCGACGAGGAGGCCGTCAAGCAGACCATCCTCGCGAGTTGCGCCGTGCCCGTCTTTTTCCGTCCGGTCGTGATCGGCGAGGACACCTACTACGACGGCGGCGTCTTGGACAACACCCCCATAAGACCCCTGCTCGATGCCGGTTGCGAAGAGATCATCGTGATCGACCTCTTCAGGGTCAATCTCGGGCGCAAGAAAAGTGTCGACGGGGTGCCGTTGTACCATTTCTACCCGCGACGCCATCTCCGCGGCGTCTTGAATTTCGACGCCCGCCAGATCGAGAGGCGCTTCGCCCTGGGCTATGAAGAGACGAAAGCGCGCCTCGAACAAAACCTCTATCCCATCTGAGAGCGAAAGCTCTCTTTTTTTTGGAGAAATCGCCCGCCTTCTTGCGAACCATGGGGATGGAGGCGATATGATGAAAAAGATACCGGCGATCATTCTTGTTTTGGCGATATGTCTCGCCCATACGGCCGAAATCGCGGCCGGGGAGTATCTGACCTATCAGAACATCACGTTCCGGCGGGCCGGGCAGAAGCTCTTGCGGGATTTCACCGACTACGATTACAACCGGGCCTATGCGGCTCTCTCCGGCAGACGTTTCTGGGGCTGGCGCACACACACGGTCACCAACCATGAGCCCGTGACCTTCACCCAGGACACGCTCTATGTGGTGAAAAACGACGGTGTGACCCCGATCACGAAGGATTTCACGTTCAAGATGACCGAACAGACATCGACACAGGTGAGCGCTTCCGGCAACATCGGCATCGATGCCAGCGGTGATGTCAGGGGCTTCCGCACCGGCCTGGACGCGCATGTGCGACCATCCATCAGCTATGAAAGGTCGACCTACATCGAGGAGAACCTCGACATCTCCATCACCGTCGCCCCGGCCACCAAACTCACCATCGCCGTGTATGGCGAAGGGCTCGTCACGAACGGTGTGGGCCGACACTACCGGTTCTTCAGGAACACGCGCTCGGGAGGCTGGGAGGTATTCGTGCTCACGGCGGAATACTATTCGATCGAGAAGGAGAGTCTGGAATGAAGAAATCCTTCTTGTTCGCCGGTGTGCTCCTTTTCACCGCCTTGAGCATCCTGTCGGCCTTGCGACTGCAAGAGGAGAAGGTGGAGATCATAAGCCCCCTTCTGGCCCATGTCCACCATCCCGTCGACGAGGGACGGCATTTCACCTTCGATGTCCTCATTTCGAGCCACGAGACGCATCATCTCCTTCCCGAAGCCGTCGAGGAGGTCCGTCTCAGGGGTGCCGACGAAACCGTCCTGCCGCTTGTTCTGGAAGACATCCGCCGTCAGGAGAGCGTCCGGCTCGACGGTGAAGCCTTCCACCGCTATGAGATCGAGGTCTCACCGAGACTTCTTTTTTCCGAAGGCGCCGTCAAAATCGAGGAAGCGAACCTTGAACTCGTCTACGCGACCCATCCGCCCCTCACCGTCCCGGTGGGCTCCTTCGCATACGCACAAAAAACGTCGGCCCCTTCTTGCATCGATTTGCGTTCTTTGCGGAACGTCGTGGGCGACCTCGGTGCCGGCACGACGTCACTCGGATTCATCGCCTTGTTGGAGAATGCGACCGACGAGAGGGTCTGTGTCGAGGAAATCACGATTCATGCCGCCAACATCCATGTCGAT
>PUKL01000149.1 GCA_003552275.1 Mollicutes bacterium | reverse complement strand
CAAGTCGCACACCGGCATCTTCCGGTAAGGGCACATCGGATGTAGAAGAAATGCGGCTTTGAACACGCTTCCGTGTCTCACCAAAAGACTGGCGACCATGTTGGCTCCGTTCGAATAACCCATGGCCATGAAGCCGCTGCGGTCCAGATCGTGTCTCTCCGCGAGTTCGTCGAGAAAACGATGCAAACTGTCCGTGCGGCGTTTCAGGTCGTCTTCATCGAGCACACCGGGTTCTTTCCGTTGGAAAAACCGCCGCATGCCGTCTTCCTCCACATCCCCTTCGAGGGCGATGATGGAGGCTTCGGAATCGACCATTCTCGCAAACGGCAATAGATCCTCCCGACTTCCCCCGGTGCCGTGCAGGAGAATCCAGGTCCTGGATTTGAATCCTTCATGATAATCGTAATCCACCGGCGATTCCCCTTTCTTCTTGGCGGGTGTTCATAATAAACGACGGGTCATTCATTTTGGCGAAGATACTCCGGGCGGACTTCCAACGGGGGCAGCACACTTTCGATGTGTTCTCTTTCGCGTTCATAGGATGAGGGAAGGGTGAGTTTGCCGGCGAGTTCCGCCGATGTCTCATCGACGGTGAACCCCGGTCCGTCGGTGGCGATTTCGAAGAGGAGATGGCCGCATTCACGGAAATAGAGTGAGCGGAAATACTTCCTGTCGATCAAGGGGGATGTGCGATAGTTCTCGAATGAGAGCTTTTCGCGATACTCTTCCTGCTCCTTCTCGTCTTCGGCACGAAAAGCGATATGATGAACGGTCCCGCTGCCGGGACGCCCTTTTTCCTCGGGACTCATGTCGAGATCGACGATGTTTCCGATTCCGCCTTTCGTCTCCATCCGGACCCGACCCGTAGTCGATTGTGCCATGTGATAGCCGAATGTGAATTCAAACAGAGCTTTCGTCTTGTCGGGATGAGCCGATTGCAGGAGGACACTGTGCACCCCTTTGATGGCCGTATCGCGATCGATGTCCTCGAAACGCCAGAGATTCTCCTCGCCCGTCTCACTCTCCACCAGAGCCAAAGAAAGCCCGTCCGGATCAGAGAAGACGAGATGGGCCTCGCCGAAGTGTTCTTCCAGTCGGAAAGAGACACCATGTTTTCTCAGACGGTCCCTCCAAAAAGCGAAGCTGCGCAAAGGGACAGAAAGACGGATCGTGGCGACCTGCCCCTTGCCGATTCTTCCCGGTCGCGTGTCTTCCCATGGGAAGAAGGTGAGAAGGGTGCCCGGAGCGGCGTCATGATTCCCGAAATACAAATGATAGGTTTCCGGGTCGTCATGATTGACGGTCTTTTTGACGAACCGCAAGCCGAGTGTACCGGCATAGAAGTCCAGTGTCCGCTGTGCATTGCCGCTCACGGCGGTTATATGATGGATGCCTCGGGTTTCTATCTTCATGTATTGTACATCCTTTCTTTCCTGTGATGGATCCCACGGGACAATGTAAATGTAGCAAAACGCCACCGACTTCCGCAATGAATATGCTCACGACAAAAAAACACCCCGCAAGGGCGGGGTGTCGAACCATGGATGTACACCGTACGATATAACAACCGGGAAATCGCTTATCAAAGCCAAAGTATGGATTGTAAGGTCAACTCGAGCAAGTTCTTCCTGATGTCGGATCGATGGTTCCAACCACGCTTGTCCCACTCCGTTTTACTCAAATCGTCGCCGCCATAGAGGATCTGTGCGAGTCTCACCCCGCGGAACCGCGACACCGCAAAGAAGGCGGCCGCCTCCATCTCCACGGTGAGACAGCCCTCCGCACGGCGCAAGTCGGTTTTTTCTCGCGTCTCCCGATAGACCCCGTCCGTGGTCCAGGTCTTTCCCTCACGATAAGGGATTCCGTGGTGATCGAACGCTTTTTTCAAAGCTGTAAGCGCCAAAGGGTCGCATACGGCTTCGCGCGAGGGGGGCAGGTAGTGGTATGAAGCCCCTTCGTCCCGGACGGCTGCCGAAGGGAGGAAGAGCGTTCCCAAGGGAGAGTCCGTCAAAACGCCCGCACCGCCACAGACGAGGAATTTCTTCGCTCCCGAGGCGATGAGCTCTTCCAAGAGCGCCGCAGAAGCGGCGGCCCCCACATACCCTAGACAGACCCCGACATCTCGGTCATCGACCCTCGTCTTGTACAAGGGGATGTCGACCGTCTCCGATCGGAAGGTCCCCAACTTGTCCAACCGTCCTTCCTCGAACAGATGTGTCAGGGCTTCTTTGAAAAAAGTCACCACGAAATGTTCGGGCAGCTTCACTTCTCCGACCACCGCTTCGGGATTGATATAGGCCTCTTTGGCCGAATCGAACTCGAGGATGGGATAGGTTTTCTTCAGACTCATGTTCTCTTCCCCTACAATTTCTTTCGCCAATCATCCGGCAATAGTTGCGAGAGTTCCACCACACGGTCTTTGTCGATTTTCACGAGAGCGTGGGCGTTCTCGTCGGCAAGCTCGTTCAAGAATTCCCTACACACACCGCAAGGAGGAATGATCCCCCCTTCATCTGTCACGGCGATGCAGGCCTTGATGACCTTCTCGCCGGCGGTGACCATGGCTGCCGCCGCGGCGCGTTCGGCGCAAAAGCCGATGTTCGTGGCGATATCGAGACATGTCCCTGTGTAGATGTTGCCTCGGTCTGTGAGAATCGCCGCCCCCACACCGCCGGCATCGGCGGTCGCCGAGAGGGGGAAGGGTTTCGCCTTGGCATAAGCTTTCTTGTAGAGCGTGTCAAAGTCCATGGGTTCTGCCTCTCTTCTCCTTGTGTTCCGCTTCGAAGCGGAAAAGGGCTTCGATTGTGGAACGATAGGGCTCATCATACCATCTTGTCATGGCTGCCCGAGCTCACTTCATGCAAAAGCACGACGATCCTCTCTCTTCTTCCTGGTGGCCAAGGAAACAAAACACCTAATCAAGGTGTTCTTCTAAGGCAATATCATCCGGGATCAACGCGTCCAAGTCGAGATCCTCTTCATAGTCGATATGGTCGTAGCCGAAGCCATGTATGTGGTGGAATTCCTCGAGAAAGTGTTTTGTCCCCGACAATGCGAAGACGGACTCATCTTGGTGTTTTTGCACGCATGACAGGGTTTTTTCTTGAACATCCGCATCCATTTCATAATGATCCATTCTCAATCTGCCCAGACTGTCCGTGCGGCGCTTGGAACCATAGACCATGTCTTTGAACAACCGGTGTTTATGCGTCAAGATGGATTCGTGGGTCCCTTTTTCTTTCATCGCGTCAAAGAGGCAGGCCATGTATGTCGTGATGCCCGGTATGAAGACGCTCGCCTTGGTCGTGACCGCTTTCGAAGAGGAGATGAGCGCTTCCCCGTTGTACTTCTCTTGCAGCCAGACATCCATGTCGCGGGCTGTCTTTTCCAGGTCTTCCTTGGCTTTTCCGATGGTCCCGCCCCGATAGATCCTATCCATCGACCCGCTGCCGACATACGTGTAGGAGACAGTCTTGGCCCTTTCCGACAGACATCCGGCCGCATCCAGGGCCTCGAGCCAGGCTTTCCAATCACTGCCGCCCATCACATAGACCGTGTTGTCGATCTCTTCCCGGGTTGCCGGAGAAATCCGGATGTCTTTCATCTTCTTGTTGGCGACATCGATGGTCCTCCCGACGAGCGGCTCCCCGATGGGTTTCAAAGAGGAATAGACCAATTTGCCGGTCTCGGGGTCGGGTCTGGCGCCGGCGGCAAGCGAATAGACCACAAGATCCACTCGGGAAAAGGTCTCTTTGATCTTTTGCATGGTCCTTTTCTTGATGTCTTCACTGAAGGCGTCGCCGATGATGTCATAATGGGCGGAATCCAACGTTTTCGCTTGTTTCAAGAAGGCGATGTTGTTCCAGAATCCCGCTGTTCCCGAACGCTTGCCGGAAGGACGCTTTTCAAAGGAGACGTTTATCGTCGATGCGTGGGCGTTTTGTGCCAGGGCCACCCGGCTGGCAAGGCCATATCCGGAAGAACCCCCTATGATCAAGACGCGCTTCGGGCCGGCAAAGTCGGGCAGGTCTTTCGCCTCTTCGGACAGACTGTTCACAAAAGCCTCGCATCCTTTGGGATGGGCGTTGAGATAGACATTATTCCGGATGGACGGTTTGATGATCATAAAGATCCCCTTCTTTTTCATCATTCTATCAAAAGACACTTTTTCCCATGCTGGGTTTAAAGCTCTGATGGAACACGGTGCCACCACTGCCGTTGCACAAATGAATCTATTCGGCGTTCCGCAAAGACAACAACGCCACGGCTTCGACCTGGGCGGTCTGCGGAAACATGTCGAAAGGCATGACGCTTCTCACTGCATAGCCCTTGGACAGACGGTCTATGTTCTTGGCGAGTGTGCTCGGATTGCATGAGACATAGATGAGTCTCGGGATGGGGTTGCGCAGAAGTTCGCTCATGAGCCCCTCGTCGAGGCCGGTCCTCGGAGGATCAAAAACCGCCACATCAAAGGATTTCCCGGTGTTTCTGAGCTGTTTCAACACCTTCCCCGCATCTCCTTGGACGAACTCGACATGCGGGAGGTTGTTGCGCTTTTTGTTCTCTTGTGCGCTTTTGATGGATTCCTTGCTCGAGTCGATACCCGTCACTTCCTCGAACATGTCGGCGAAATAGAGCGCCATGGCGCCGCTTCCGGTATGAAGATCGAGCAAACGTCTCTCTTTCTGCGGTTCGAAGAGCGTCCGGACATACTCATACATACTCTGGGCCTCGCGAGGATTCACTTGGAAGAAAGCCTTGGGGTTGAGCCGGTAACGGACATCTCCCAGTCTTTCTTCAATGGTCTCGTTACCGGCGAGAATCTCGTAGGTCTCACCGAAGACCTCGCGGTTTTTGACATCATGATTCTTGCTGATGGCCACGCTCACGACGTCGGGAAGCGAGAGGATCTCCTCGGCGACCTTCTTCAGTACTTTGTTGAAGATGGTGATGACCAAAGTGACCTGGATTTCGCCCGTCGCATCGCTCCTGCGGGTGACGAGATGACGGAGCATCCCCCGCATCTTCTTTTCGTCGAAAGCCCGGATGTCGTACTCGTCGAGGATTTCGAGGACGCGCCTGTTCGTCTCGTTGATCCGTTCATGCTGGATGGGGCAATCGAGGACTTCCACGAGGTCTTGTGAATCGGCACGGAAAAGTCCCGTCACGATCCCTCTTTTCGTGTTCTTTACCGGCATCTGGGCTTTGTGGCGATAATGTCTGGGCGTGACGATCGGGTTGAAAGAACGGAAATCGACAGTGTTGAGGGGAATCTTCGTATAACGCTCGAAAGATTGACGCAACAGGCTCTCCTTGAGACGTTGCTGTTCCTCATAGTCGACGTGTTGGAGCTGGCATCCGCCGCACACCCCGTAATGCTTGCAAAACGGCCGTCGTCGATAGAAAGCGCGCTTCTTGATGTGCACGCTCTCGGCCACGGCATAGCCCTTGTGGAGGCTTTTCACGCGCACGACGACCTCTTCGGGAGGAATCACCCCCGGCACGAACACGGCTTGTCGCTTGTAGAAGCCGATTCCTTCGCCGTTGATGCCGATCGTCTTTATGGTGATGAGGACTTCTTGGTTCACTTCAAGTTGGGAACTCATCGGACACTCCTCCAGATAATGGCGGGAAATCGCTTGCCCATGGGTTTTGTAACTTACATTTTCGGCAAGTCTTCCTTCCTTGTGCCTTAAGTGTACCATAGTGCCCGTCCAACGAGCAATATGCATGACCGGCACAACATTCATGCCATTGAATTATTTTGCATCATTATACATGACATCCTATTTGCGTATTTGGTATAATTGCTTTATGAAACCAATTGTTCGGGATAAAAATCTGAAGGAGGATGTGCAATGAAAGATGAAACGCTGCAAGGTTTGAAAAAATTCAATCTCATCATGGGGGTCGTCCACTTCGTTCAAGGCGTATTGATGCTCGTGCTCGCCTTTGTCGTCATTCGGGAAGTGGCGGAATTCTCTCCCACCATCATTCAGCATTATCTGGATTTCGACCCGGCGGTAGGCCTCTTCCCGGCCAGCAGTGACTTGTTCGAGTTGCCGTTCGGGGTTATGGTCGCTTTATTCTTGTTCATATCGGCCGGTGCTCATTTCTTGATCAGTTTGCCGAAAAAGACAAACGACATCTACAATCGCGACCTGGAAAAAGGCATCAACAAATTCCGTTGGTTCGAATATGCCCTGAGTTCCTCGATCATGATCGTCCTCATCGCCACATTGTTCGGTGTGTACGATATCGCATCGCTGATTCTGATCTTCGTCGTCAATGCGTCGATGAACCTGTTCGGTCTCGTCATGGAACAGCTCAACTCCGGCAAAGAGAAATCCAATGTCGACTGGGGCCCCTTCATCTGGGGAAGCATCGCCGGATTGGCACCGTGGATCGTCATCATCACCTACATGGTGGGGTTCGCGGACCTCTCACAAGTCCCCTGGTTCGTCTGGGCGATCGTCGGAACGTACTTCGTCGCCTTCAACACCTTCCCGGTCAATATGGTCTTGCAATACAAAGGTGTGGGAAAATGGAAAGACTATCTCTATGGTGAAAGGACATACATCGTCCTGAGCCTGGTCGCAAAGACGATTCTTGCGTGGCTCGTTTTCTTCGGGGCGATGCAACCGTAATAGAGCCTTCTTCTCTTGACTCCTATGGCTCGCTCAAATGCCCATGAAGCCCGCTTCCGGCGTTTCTTCGCCTTGGCGGGCTTTTTTATGTCTTTGAGCGATAGTCGGTGTCGTGACTTGACAATGGTCGAATCATCTCCTAGAATGCACATACCAAAGATACTGACGGGTGATTTTCATGAAATCCTTCCTCCGAAAAGGCATCATCCTGACCGGAT
>PUKL01000045.1 GCA_003552275.1 Mollicutes bacterium | reverse complement strand
GCATCCTCATCAGCGACTATCTCGAAATCGGCGGCCTGGGCGCCACGCTTTTCAATGTCGCCACGATCCTCCTCATCAACGTCATCATGATAAGCGTTTTGAAGACGAGAATGAGCGGACCTGTTTTCGCCGGTATTCTGACCATCGCCGGCTTTTCTTTCTTCGGCAAGAACATCTTCAACACCATACCCATCTATGTCGGGATCTATCTCTATGCCCGGATGCAAAAACTCGACTTCAAATCCTTCCTCATCGTCGTGCTCTTCTCGACGGGCATCTCGCCGATCGTCAGTTTCATGATCTTCGGCATCGATTGGGCGGGATGGTTCGGCCTCCCGGTCTTTTGGAACTACTGGATCGGGGTTCCCGCCGGTGTCCTCGTCGGTCTTTTCACGGGATTCGTCCTGCCGGCGCTCTCGGCGCATACCATCCGTTTCCATAAGGGCTACAACCTCTATAACATCGGTTTCGCGATGGGTGTGCTATCGATGCTCTTTTCCGCTCTGCTCAGGAGTTTCCGGGCGGTCGACCTCGACCAGGGCGGGCCCACGAGTGAAGCGTATCACTCCGAACTCATGGTCTTGACCATCGTGTTGTCTTTGATTTTCATCGCCATCGCCTATATCAACGACCCGAAAGTCCACAAGAAATACATCGGTCTCATGAAATCGTCGGGACGGCTCGTCTCGGATTTCATCCGGGATCACGGCCGCAGCGTTTCGATGTTGAATGTCGGTGTCATGGGGCTCATCTGCGCCTTGGTCCTCTGGATCCTCGGCTTCGAGATCAACGGGCCGATGATGGGCGCCATCCTCACGGTGATGGGCTTCGGCGCTTTCGGTAAACATCCCAGGAACTGTCTGCCGGTGATGTTCGGGGCCTATCTCGCGGTCATCCTGACCGACCATACCTTTGATGGTGTCGGCATGATGATCGCCATTCTCTTCGTGACGGCGGCTTCTCCCATCGCGGGCCGTTTCGGGGTCCTCATCGGCATTTTGGCCGGATTCATCCATGTGGTCATCACCCCGCTCGCCCTCGTGTTCCAAGAAGGCGGCTTCAACCTCTACAACAACGGGTTCGCCGCCGGTTTCGTGGCGGCGCTCATGGTCCCTTTCATTGAAGCTTTGACGAAGAAGAACGACGAGGAGGAAGAAGACTGATGAAAAAGCAGGAGACGCGCATTCTCACGATGATCATCCGCGAGTTGAGCCTGGTCATGTTGATGCACAACCACGACAAGTTTTCCATCACGCTCGAGAAAGGGTCCAAAGAGACCCGGTTCATCCTGAAGACCACTCCTTTGGAAGAGGAATTGTTGGAGCACATCAAGAAGAAAGCGAACCGGGAAAGGGAAATCGAAGTCGAGACCTATGGATGGGAGCTTGTCGGCGATGTCGACAAACAAAGCGAGTTCGAGATCCTCGGCTTGCTCGTCGACTATATGGAAGTCGAAGAGACGGAAGGCGAGATGGTGCTCACCTTCGTGAGAAAGAGCATGTATCGGGAATGATGTCTGCCGCATGACTCAATGCGCACCAGGGAATGTTTTATCATGCAATTGCTCGTGTGGCGGCACTATCCGGTGTCGCCACACGTTTCGTTTTTTCAGGGGCCGGCGACGAGAACGGGTCTTAGCGAACGACTTTTTCTCTGTCGAAAAGAAAAGTGGTGGACAGACAGGCCTTGACTACTTACAATGAAAGTGAAGGGGAGATCGTCCCCAAAAAGGGTGCGACTTCCGGTCTTTACAGCCAGAAAGACCAAAAGTCGCGGAAAAGCCATATCCGTTCAAGAGAGGATTGGACCGCTCATGCCCAATGTGAAACGTATCATGATGCTTGCCATATTTTTGGTGTTTCTCGTGTTCGGCGCCACCGTCGGGTACATGGTTCTACTCGATCTGTCTTTTTTGGATGCTCTCTATATGACCGTGATCACCATCTCCACCGTCGGTTACACCGAAGTGGCCGAGATGACACAGGCGGCCCAGGTATTTTCCATCTTCGTCATCGTCACGAGTGTCGGCACGGTGGGATTCGTCATATCACGGATCGGGGCGTTTTTCACAAGCGGACATATGAACGAAATCTGGAGGCGAAACCGTATGGAAAAGAACATCGAACATCTGAAGGACCACTATATCATCGCCGGGTCCGGAGAGACCGGCTTCTACATCATGCAACAGTTCCAAAATCGGGGAGTACCCTTCGTCGTCATCGAGAAGGACCCCGAAGTCGTCGAGGAACTCCAAGATGCGGACGTCACCCACATAACCGGGGACGCCACCCATGAAGACGTGCTGTCACGGGCCCACATCGAGAGGGCGAAAGGACTCGTCGCGACGCTTTCCAAAGATGCCGACAACGTGTTCGTCGTTCTCACCGCCCGCCAGATGAACAAAGATTTGCATATCGTGGCGCGAGCCATCGACAAGAACGCCCATGAAAAACTCAAGCGGGCCGGTGCGAACTACACCGTCTCCCCGAACGAAATCGGGGGCAGAAAGATGGCCGCGATGATGTTGAAGCCCTCGACGACATACTTCATGGAAAACGTCATCCACACGGAAGACATCACGTTGGAGCTCGAAGAGATCGAGATCCATCCCAAGTCCCGGCTTTGTCACAAGAAACTCAAAGAGGCGCGCATCTCGGACAAGACCGGTCTCATCGTCTTGGCGATCAAACATGAAAAAGACGAGAAATTCCGCTTCAACCCCCATGCCGAGGAGACTTTGGCACCGCACGACAAGATTATCGTCATCGGCCAACAAGACCAGATCGAGACGTTGAAAGGCCTTGCAGAAGAACAACCGAAATGACGAAAGAAGGACCCGATGGCTGATGCGTTCAACATCGGGTTTTTGCTTACGCCTTTTGCAGCAAGAATTTGCCATGAAGCACATTTAAAAATCAGGAGGGAAACCATGGAAGAACTTCTTCTCGTTTTGAACAAGGATGAAGACACTCTTTCGTTCATCGACCTCAAAAAAGGGAAAGTCGCAAAAAGCGTCGAGACCGACCACAATCCCCACGAGATCGCCGTCGCTCCGGACAAGAAACATGCGTTTGTGACTTGTTCTTTGGGAAATGCCGTCAATGTGATCGACATCGAAGCGATGGCGATCGCCGAAAGGATCACGGACGAGGATTTCTCCTTTCCGCACGGTGTGGGAGTGAGTCAGGAGGGGAAACTTTACATCGCTTCGACCAAGAGCAGCATGATCCACATCTTCGATGCCGGCAATTACGAACTTCTGCGCAAATTCCCCACCCGTCAGCACCTTTCGCACATGGTCGCCTTCTCTCCCGATGAAAAGAGGATCTATGTCCCCAATATCGGCAGCCACAACATCACCGTGATCGATGTCGAGAAAGAGGAGATTCTCACCCACATCCCCGTCGGCAAGGGGCCGGAAGGAATCGCCGTCCATCCCGAAGGTAACGAACTCTATGTCGCGAACCAACACGACAACTCCTTATACGTGTTGGACACGGAGACATACGAGACCTTGCACAAGCGACGTCTCGGCAGTGTCCCCGTCCGGCTCGTCTTCTCGCAAGACGGCAAGTACGCCCTGGTGCCGAACCGGGAATCGAACGATATCTCCATCATCGACACGAAACACCTGGTCAAAGGCGAAGCAAGGCCTTGGGAGATAAAAAGGCTCCCCGTCGGGGTGTGGCCCGGCGGCACCGTCTTCAATGCAGACGGCACCATCGCCTATGTCGCCAACAACAAGACCAACGACATCTCGATAATCGACATGGCCACTTTGCAGGAGAAGGGAAGGATCGCCGCGGGCATCCATCCCGACGGTATCGCCTACCGCAAACGCGGATGATATGGTATAGTGGATACCGTGTGTGATTTTCCCGGAAAAGAGGTGATCCCGTGACGATCAGAAAACTCCTGCGACCCGATGACGACTTCACACGGTTGGCGGGTCTCTTCCGTGAGCGTCTCCACGAGTTGAACCGGCTCGAAAAGGAAGTGACGCCAGCCGAAAGGGAAGAAGAGGCCCGTGCTCATTTCCAAGCTGGAAAGACCGTCTTCGGTGCCTATGAGGAAGAAGAAATCGTCGCTTTCGCCGTCTTGAAAGAAGAAGACGGCGTCCATTGGCTCGATTGGATATTCGTCGACCCCGAAAAAAGAAGGAAAGGGTACGCTTCGGCGCTTTTCGACCATTGTGAACGTTACGTGCAAGAACAAGGGGTCGATAAGTTGTTCATCTATGTCCATCCCGACAACGATACGATGATCGGTTTCTTGCGGAAGAAGGGCTATGACGCCTTGAACCTCATCGAGATCACCAAGAAGAAAAAGACCAAGGGCCGAGAAATCGAGATTCTCGGTCACACCTACCGTTACTGAGACAAGGAGACAAGCAAAATGCGAAAGACCGTGGCACAAAAATCCCCCAAATTCATCATCGCTTCCTTCATCGTCCCCTTCATCATTCTTCTCGCCCGGATACTTTTCAACCGGTTCTCACAAGATTCCCCCCCGCAAAGCGGACCGCCCGTAGGAGACATCATCGACACGGTCCTCCTCATCCTCTTTGGCACAAGCCTTTTGTTTGCTTTTTTCGTCTCGCTTCCCACCTTGTTCAAGCCGAAGGTGCTTATGGCCACGGAATATGATTCCCTCATCATCGAAAAGCCTTTCGGCGCCCAAGAGACCATCCACCGGGAAGAGATTGTCGATATCGACTACAGGAACTATCATACGAGTTCCCGTCGCGGTCCGCGGCGCGTCCACAAGGAAGGGAAAGTCATCGTCAAGACCGAAAAGAAGCGCTTCGTCATAAGACATGTGGATGATGCCGTCAAAGCATATGACGCCCTGCGTGATTTTCTCAAGGAATGAATCATCGTAAGTACCGACAAGCTGCAGACAACTATTTTCAGGGAGACAAAGTTAATCTGATGATCTTTCAAACGCCCCTATCACCCGAGAAAACGAAGAACCCCGCCGAGACGGGGTTCTTGTATTTAACAGAAGTCTGCGATCCAGTGCTTTTATCGGGAGGGACGGCGAAGATGATATTGCCGTCGTTGATTTCGAAGAGACGTGCCACCGCGGCCTTTTCGTTCTTTTTGAGACATTGTTCCCATTCCTGTACAGATGTGTCTATGGGATTTCCTTCCCATGTTGCGTCTTCAGTGTTCACTTGTCGCGTTGGTCACGTTTATCCCGGAGCAGTCTTTTGTCGGCGAGGGCGAGCAAGTTTTCGCCGGATGCCTCTTCACTTTTCGCGATACCGATGGAGACTTCGAGGTCGTGTTTCTTGATCTCCTTCTCGCCGATGATGGTCTCTTCCAGACGTTTCTTCTGTCCCTCGAGGTCTTGGTCGTCCATATTCCAAAGGGCGAGGAACTCGTCTCCACCCAGACGCCCGACATGGCCGTTATCGGCGATGAACTTCTTGAGGGCGGAGCCAAGAGCTTCCAAGACTTTGTCGCCGGCCTTGTGGCCTTCTTTGTCGTTCACGGCCTTGAACCTGACAAGATCGACCATCGCCAAATAGAAGGGTTTCTTGTCGCTTGTTTCACTGCGTTCTTGGAGGAGTTCCAGAATGCGTCGTCGGCTCGAGACGCCGGTGAGTGCGTCGATGTTCGCCATGCGGTAGAGGTTTTGGATCAACTCGAGATTGTGGAGGTCGACTTCGAGAGAATCCCGTAAAAGCATCATGAGACGTTTCTTCTGCTCATCATGGGTGCGGGGATCCCGGTCCAAGACGCAGATGGTGCCGAAAATCTCTCCGTCATGCCAACGAAGCGGGAGTCCGTAGTAGGAGATCATCCGTAAGGAAACGTCCGGATTGTCCTTCCAGATTTCATCACGCGAGGCGTTTTTCATCTCGAAGGGGCGGTCTTTGCCGATGACCTCTTCACAATAGAGTCCGTGACCGAGTTCGTCTTTGCCGTCTTCGGGGTAGGGATTCCCTTCCGACGCGCTTTTCACGAAGACTTCCATGTGGGTGTTTGTCGATTTCATGATGAGAGCGGCCGGGACTTCGAGGGCTTCAGCCACAAGGTCGGCAACCGCCTGCCATTTCTCGATGATGTGCGGTTCAATCTCCGGCTTGTCTTTGGATGTGATGCGCACTTTCCCATAACGTCCTTCTTCTCGTAAAAAAACCTTCACCTCGGTCAATGCGACCACCGCTTTCCTGAGTTGTTTGACAGCAACTCGACACTGCAACATGGATTCCTTGTGTCAAAGTTTCATTATACAGTATTGCGGGTGATAATGCACCAAAAGTGTTCATGACAACATTTTTCTCAGAGTGAACCGGATTATCATGTATAATGAATGATAGGTGATGCACATAGACACATGATGAGCGGAAGATGGAAAACACCGCACAACAAGGATGATGTCTCATTGTGTCCGATGATTGTCATGTCCGCCGTTCAACCATCATACTTTCAAATAGGAGGATGTATCATGCCTGTATTGGTCATACTCGCTTGGGTCATTTTCGGTGCTTTTGTCGGCTGGGTCGCGAGCATCATCATGAAAACCCGCCGCCGCGGTCTCATCCGCAATGTCATCATCGGCCTGCTCGGTGCCGTCCTCGGGGGCTGGATCGCTTCGCTCTTCGGGCTCGGAAGCGTCGAAGCCTTCACGTGGCAAGGTTTCGGCATCGCGCTCTTGGGTGCGGTGATCCTGATCGCCATCACGCGCCGGCTGTGACACGATAGTCCGGACGATTCATCATGCAACCCTTATCCGCGCTTCATCCTGCGATGGTCCTTTGTCGTATCCCTTGCACGTGAATTTGTGCGTGATATAATGTGTTTACAAAGAAAACGGTCGGTCAGGCGGAAACCGCGGACGATTTCGACTGTGGAAACATCTCCATCGCAGAACTGCTGGTTTTCGGCATGACCGAAAACCGGCTTTCCTTTGTAATAGGTCAAAAAGGAGTGTTTTGGGATGAAGAAATTGTTGACTGCAGCCTTGTTTTTTGTCGGCATGTTCATGCTCGCCGCCTGCGATTTGGACCAAGAGGTCGAAATC
>PUKL01000107.1 GCA_003552275.1 Mollicutes bacterium | reverse complement strand
TCAGAGTTTCACCCGGGAAAGCCGCCAGACGGAGAGGACGAAGAAAAGTACGGTCCACCCCGCCAACAACATCACAAGCACCAACGGCGAGGGAGAGAGACCGAAGAGGTCGATCTCGAGGCCGAAGTCGCTTCTGTATGTCGCCATCGCCTCGTCGGCGTCGCCGAAGAGCTCGGCCACGGCTTCCCGCATGTAGACGGTGCGGAAAAGCGCGGCCGCCTGCAGGGTGGGAAGCGCCGACAGGATGCCTGTCAGCGTGTTGCCGAGCGCCTGCAGGGGGACATAGATCGCGGTGAGAAAGCCCACGAGCGTGCCGAAGAGGGTGGCGAGGGTCCCGTGGGCGCTGCCCGTCTTCAGAAAGCTGACGACGAAAAAGAAGAGCGTGGAGAAAAGCGCCGACGACAACATGATGAGCCCCAAGACTTTGAGGAGGTCGAAGAGGGGCAGGATGGTGCCGGCGTTGATCAAGAGGATTATTTGGCCGACGGCGAGGTTCACGATTCCGAGGATGGTCGATATGGTCAAGGCGGCGATAAGATAGCTCATGACGATCTTCGCCCGGGGAAGCGGCGTCACATAGAAGTCGTTGATGTTCTTGCGGGTCCTGTCTCCGGTCATGATCTCCATGAACCCCAATGGCACCGTGGAGGTCGCCACCATGAGCACACCGGCCAAAAGCCAGCCGTAGATGACGTACTCGGCATCGTCCACGCCGCGGAAATAGGACTCCTGCATGGTGCCGAGGAAGAAGGCGAAAAGCGCGAGGATGATGAGAACGCTCAAAAACGAGAAGAACACCGCCCAACGGTCGCGGATATAACAGAGGATGTGGCGCTTAACCAGTGCTCTCATGGGCATCACTCATCTTTCTGCCGGTGACGGCCAGGAATACGTCGTCCATGGTCCCCTTGACAATCTCGAAGGTGTCGATGTCCTCTTGGAAGCGTTGGACGATCTCGATACCGCCGAAGGGATCTTCCAAGGGGACGTGGATCGTCGCTTGGACTTTCTGCCAGGTTATGCCCGCTTCCGTGAGCCTCTCTTCGAGACGGGCGGATTTGGGGGTGAGGCGGAGGCGGTCCTTGGCATAGCGGATGCGGAGTCGCTCCGCCGAATCCTCGGCGCAGATCTGACCCTTGTTCAAGATGATGACATGGTCGCATTCACGGACCTCCTCCATGTAGTGGGTGGTGAGCACGATGGTCATGTTCGTCTTCTGTTTGAGACGCATGACGAGTTCCCAGATCTCTTCCCTGCTCTGCGGGTCGAGACCGGTCGTGGGCTCGTCGAGGAGGAGGATCCGCGGATGGTTGAGGAGGGCGCGGGCGATGTCGACCTTCCGTTTTTGTCCTCCGGAGAGTTCTCCCACTCTCCGGTCGACGTAGGAGGAAAAGCCGACCGCTTCTTGCAGACGGTCGATCCGTTCGGTGAGAACGCTCTTGTCGAGCCCGTAGAAACTCCCCCGCAATTGCAGGTTCTCTTTGACGGTGAGTTTCTCGTCGAGCGTGGAATATTGGAAGACGACGCCGATCGATTTGCGTACGGCATCGTCATCCCGACCGACAACGGACCCGTTCACGTGCACTTCGCCGAAATCCTTCCCTTTCAAAGTGGAAATGATTTCGATCATCGTGGTCTTGCCGGCACCGTTGGGCCCCAAGAGCGCAAAAAAAGCTCCTTCTTTGACGGTGAAGCTCACATTGTCGAGGGCGCGCACCCCCGGGTAGTCCTTGATGATCTCCTTGACTTGGATCATATTTGTCTCCTTTCTAGCCAGGACTCAGATGATGGGCGAGAAGATGCTCATGACACCTTCGACGAGCCGGGTGATGAGGGGGCGTTTCTGCCAGAGTTCGGCGTCGATGAGACGGGAGTCCCGTTTGTCGGCTTTGAAATCCTCGACAATGTCGGCGACGGTCGGATTCGCCATGAGGACGGTCACCTCGAAATCGATGACCGCACTGCGGTTGTCGAGATTGTAGCTGCCGACGGAGGCGATTTCGTCGTCGACGATGAAGACCTTGGCATGACAGAAGCCCTTCTCATATTGATAGATCTTGATGTTCTCCTTGACGAGGCTCGTCACGAACGACTTCGTGACCTTGTAGACGAGATATTTGTCGGGCTCGCCGGGGATGATGATCTCGACGTCGATCCCGCTTTGGGCCGCGGCCTGCAAGGCCGTCAGGGTCTCTTGGTCCAACGCCATGTAGGGTGTCATGATCTTGATGCTCTTGCGAGCCGAGAGGATCAACTTCATATAGAGGTTGCGGATGGCCGCCGTGGAGGAATCGGGGCCCGACTGCACGATCTGCGCGATGCCTTCGGCGGGCACTGTCGTTTGCGGATAATAGCGGTCGTCATCGATGAAGTCACCGGTGTTGTAGTAATAGTCCTTGAAGAAAAGCGTCGTGAGCGATTGCACCAATGCGCCGCGGATTTTCAGCTGGGTGTCCCGGAAGTAGTAGGGATGTTCGGTGGTGTTGTCGTATTCATTGGCGATGTTCATGCCGCCGGTGTAAGCGACGGTTCCGTCGACGACGACGATCTTGCGGTGGTTTCGATAGTTGATGCGGGTGTTGAAGAGCGGGAAATAGATCCTGTCGTTGAAGAGGAAATCGATCCGGGAACGACGGATCTTTCGCAAGTAGCGGCGCGAGATGCGGGCGCTGCCGAGACCGTCGATGATCATCTTCACTTCGACACCTTGGTTGGCTTTCGCGATCAAGAGGTCGACGATCTCCCTGCCGCGCGCATCGGAACGGACGATGAAGAATTCGAGCAGGATAAACTTCTCGGCGGCGAGAATCGCCTGACGGAGGTCGGGATAGAATTCTTCACCGTTCTTGAGCACCTCGATGGCGGTGTTGTCGACGAAGGGTTGGTGGTGGGAGAGATGATGGGCGGCGTGGAAGACGTCCTGGAGACGTTGGTTGTAAGAGCTCGTCAAACTTTGGGCCTCGGCGGGTTTCGCCTCTCTCGTGATATAGGCGTCACCATGCATCTTCGGTCGTTTCCGGTAACGGTAGGTGCGTTTGAAGTTACGGCCGAAGGTGAGAAAGAGGACGAACCCCGTGGCGGGTTCCAAGGCCAAAAGCAAGAGCCAGGGGAGTTTCTGGTGGGGGTTTTCACTCCTCAGGGCGATCGAGAGCCATACAAGCGCAAAAATCAGCACGAAAAAACCGCGGATGAAATATCCGAACACGCTCGAAAAATCGTAGAGGTTCCACACGAGGTTGAAGAGATATTCGAACAGGAAACGGAAACCCACCGCGATGAAGATGACGAGGAGGATCATCAGGACTTTGCGTATGTTCTTTTCCAAAAGCTTCTCCCCCCTTCATCGCCGGGTCGGGGGCGACCGGGCGTCTACTCTTTGAATCCCACTTCTTTCTCGCCTTTGACCATGGCGGGGATGTCGCTCACCACATCGGCCGAAAGGAGTTCGTGCGGTTTCTCCTTGACGATCTCCATGATGGTCGTCTTGTTCTGAGCGTAGTCTTTTTTGGCATCGGCGAGTTCTTGCTTTTTCTTCCGTCCGGCTTCGGCATGGTCGTTCTCGAGCCGTTCGATCGTCTTTTCGAGTTCGGCCTCGATCCGTTGTTTGTCGGCGAAGAACTGTTCTTCTTCCTGTTCGGCCTTCTGTTTCTCCTTGGCGAGCGTGTCTTCGTAGCGCTTCTTCAGTTTCTGTATATAGAGGTTGAGACTCTTCTTCTCTTCCTCATAGGTCTCACGGAGACGACGGTAGTTCTCTTCTTTCTCGCGTTCGATCTCCGCGAGTTGTTTTTCGTAATCCTCTTCCGCGGCGCGCATCTTGTCGGCATTCTTCCGCTCGAAGGCGCGCTTTTCTCCATCGAGTGCGGTCATGAGGTCCGAAAGGGCGTTTTCATTCTTCGCCTGCCGGGAACGGGCCCGGTGCATCCTTGTGTTTTGGTAGTTGTCGGCCGCATGCAGGGTCTCTTCTTTCCGCTTTTCTTGGAGGGTCTTGAAGATGTGGCCCCGCGAAGATGTTTCGCGGAAGGTCTTTTTAAGGTGTTTTTTCTCTTTTTCGGCTTGGGCGCGAGCTTCGTTCTGCGCGGCGGTGAGCTGGTCGGTGATGTGATAGAGCAGGGTTTCGGCTTCTTCCAAAGAACTGTCGCGTTTCTCGGTGACGAGATCGAGCATCCGCTTGTGCGCCGCCCGGCGGCTTTTTTGACCTTCCTTCTTCTCACGGAGGATCGTGGCGTGTTTCTCTTTGAGCTCTTCGAACTCCTTCTCCATCTGGAGGATGGTCTTCTTGTCCTTCTTGGGGTCGAGATCGTCGATCTTCTCGCGGTGCTTCTCCTCGGTTTCCCGCTGGTTCTCTTGGAGTTTTTCGAGGACGGCTTCGTGTTCTTGCACGAGTTCCTCGTAAGCTTCTTCGTAGTTCTGTTTTTCCTTGTCGTGGATCTCTTTGATATGCGCAACCATCTTCTCGTGGTCTTTTTCGGCAGTCATGCGCAATTGTTCGAGATCCTCGATCCTGGTTTCGAGACGACGGTCGATCTCCGTTTCGGCCCGCGTGAAGAAAGCTTCACTCCGTTCGCTCTTCAAAGCCACATAGTTCGTGCTATGCAAGAGGTGGTGGTCGAGAATCGCCACCTCGAGGCCGTGGTCTTGGGCATAGATCGCGAGTTCCTTCTCGATCTCGGCTTTCTCCCGGTCGTGGTCGCGGGTGTATTGGAGGCGTTTGCTTTCTATGTCCAGCTGTTTTTCTTCTTTTTCGCGGGTGAGTTCTTCTTTCTTCTTGTCGCGCTCGCATTGCGCCGAGGCGACCCGGAGTGCTTTGTCGAGTTCGTTCATCTCGGCGTCCCTTTGAAAGCGGGCCTCGTTCTCCTCGAGGTCGTTCTGCGGGCGGGTCAGGTCTTTCTCGTGTTCGTGGAGGAGGCGGACCTCCTTCAAGGTGCGGTTGATGTTGATGTTTTGGATGTCGTGGTCGATCTGGATGTCCTGTTTGCGTTTCTTGAAGGTCGCAAAGGCTTTGTTGAAGGTGGTGTTCTCCTTCTCGAGCTCGAGGAATTTTTCCGTCTCGGCCTCTTTCTCGTCGCCGAGACTCTTCTCGATGGCCTCGAGGTGTTCTTTCTTCATATCGATGAAACGCTCGGCATGAGTGTCCACGACTTCCTGCAACTCTTGCCTGCGTTCTTGCATTTGTGCTTCATGGTCGGTCTTTTGGGCTTCGAGGGCCTGTTTTTGACTCTTTTTCAGATCCTTGATTCTTTTGTCGATGACGGAGATCTCGTGGGAATCTTCGAGTTTTTGCGCCTCTTTGCGATAGTTCTCCTGTTTGGCCAGTTCCTTGTTCTGTTTTTCCATGAGGGCCTGGCGTTCTTTTTCCTGTTTTTTCTCCAGCGCGGCGATCGCCTTTTCGTGCGGGGCGCAAGCCTCTTCATATTCCTTTTTCATACGGGTGATGGCATCTTTGAACCCCGCGAGCAAACGGTTCCGGTTTTGGAGGATCTCTTCCACTCTTTCGCGACTCGCGGTCTCGATGCGCTTGTGGGCGAGATCGAACGCCGTGCGGGCAATCTCGAGGTTGTTCTCGTTGACGACGTGTTTGATGTTCGTCTCTTTCAGGAGTTCGGCCATGCGCCGGTTGTGGACATCGACCGCTTCGTCGATGGTTTTGTCGGTCTTCTTCTGCTCTTGGAGCATCTGTTTGGTGGTCTCTTTGACGACGTGGTCATGGTTCGCTTCCACTTTTTGGCGTTTGAGCTCGTTCAAAGAACGCCTCTTCTCCAAAGTGTCATCGAGTTCTTGGAGGCGTTTTCGGCAATGTTTGTCGGCGCTTTCTTTCTTCTTCGAGAGCCCTTCCTTCTTCTCCTCGAAAGCCTTTTCCAGACCGTCGACCTTTTGGGCGGTCTCCCGTTCGAGTTTTTCTATGGCTTCACGATGGTTATCGAGCCGTTTTTTCAACGAACTCTCGATCCGGGAGGTGTTCTTTTCGTAGAGTTTCTCTTTGTCTTTCACGACTTCGAGGACGGACAGCCGCTTCTCGATCACCGGCCGATAATGTTTTTCGATGAGCTTTTGGATTTCTGCATTGGCCTTTTCCATGGGAATCCCCCTCCTCTTGTCCATTCTACCATTTTCGCCCGCCCTTGCGCAATACAATGTGGGTTCTCTCATGGTGATTTCGACCTTTATTCATCCGGAGGTGTCCTCTTTTGCGATCACGACCGCCGCGCCGCAAAGACGGGCGTGACGGACACATCCCGCATCGTCCCTTTCAAGCCGCACTTCGATGCGTGAGGGTTCACCCATGAAATCCCCTTGGTCGAAGCGGTAGATCCGCCGCCGCACACCGCGGGCGGCGAGCAAGGCGGCCAAAGAGACCGAGGCCGTTCCCGTCGCGCTTTCTTCAGTGATGCCGATGGCGGGAAGGAAGTTCCTGCCGATGGTGGTCGCATCGCCATTCTTCGGTTCTCTCGCATAGACATAGACGCCGGCGACCCCGAGTTTTCGGCAGAGTGTGAGGATTTTCTCTTTCTTCGGGGAGAGAGAAGCGACGATGCGGCGATGGTTCACCTCGACGAAAACCTCCTTGATCCCGGTCTCGACCACGGTCGGCGGCAAAGGACCCAATGTATCTTGGCTGACATCGAGAGCCGTGGCGAGATGACGGGGACGGATCGTCTCTGTCGGCTTCGGCGCGGACAAAACGATGCAGGCCGAGTCTTTCTTCACCTCGGCTTGGAAGGAGCCCGCCGCCGTTTTCAGGGTGAGCTCACCATGTGCGACTTTCCCCTGCAGACGGAGGTGATTCAAGAACGCGACGGTCGCATGCCCGCAAAGCGGCACTTCCGCTGTGGGCGTGAAGAAACGGAGCCGGTAGGTTTTTTCGTCGACAAGGCTCCCGAAAGCCGTCTCCGAAAACCCGACCTCTTTGGCGATAGCCGCCATGCGGGCGGCCGAAGGGAGTTCTTCCGTCAATAAGACACCGGCGGGGTTGCCGCCCTTTCCGTTACGGGGGAAGGCTTTGTAGAGGTGGACGTCCATGACTTTTTCCTCCTTTTTCAAGTCGATCACACGCGGAT
>PUKL01000151.1 GCA_003552275.1 Mollicutes bacterium | reverse complement strand
GCCGTCGACATCGTCTTTCCCGACAAGATAACGCCTTTCAAACATGCGAATCACCCAAGACATTATACCATGGATGGGCAACCTCATGTATAATGGGGGCAAGAAAGGATGATGCCCGTGAATATCGCCCTGATCGCTCACGACAAGAAGAAGGATGACATGATACGGTTCTGCACGAACCATGTGGAGATCCTCGGCAATCATCGTCTCATCGCCACAGGAACGACCGGGAAACGCGTCCGTGAAGCCACGGATCTCACGATACGCCTGTTCAAGTCCGGACCGATGGGGGGAGACCAGGAGATCGGTGCCAGGATCGCCCAAGGCAAGGTGGATATCGTGTTCTTCTTCCGCGACCCTTTGACGGCCCAGCCCCATGAACCGGACGTTTCCGCCCTCTTCCGCCTGAGTGATGTCTACGAGATTCCCCTGGCGACGAACATCAAGACAGCGGAAATGCTCATCCAAGCGATGAAGAGCGACTCCTGAGAGTCGCTCTTTTCATGAAGGGTTCAGAGGAGAATGATCGTCAAATAAGGCGCTCAAGCCACTGACCAGATACAACACGCCGGCGATCTGGTTGAACAGGAGATTCACACCGCCCCATATGGCCTGGTAGAGATGGACGCTTCTGGCCTGTTCCGGTGTGAACCCACCGCGCAGAAGACGGGTGAAAAGATACAGGTTCACGACAAAGAAGCCGGTGACGACGAAGGCTAACACGGCAAGAACGCCGATGATGACATGCAACACGAGAAAAATCATGTCGACCTGTCCTTCCGTCAAATCCTGGTCCAAAAAGATCGATCTTCCTTGTGTGACAAAGACGATGAGCACGACCAGACCGATAATGATCCCCATCAATCCGAGCCCTTCGAACACGAGCCCGGCCACGGTGGTCCCTTGGGACGGTTGTTGCGGCTTATACATGTGAATTCCTCCTCATGATATCGGAAACACCTTTACCCATTCTCCATAGCGTGTTGCCGCGAACGAGAATCAAAGCTTCCGGTGCGTCCCGTCGCAGTAGGGGGTGTTGTCCGTTTGTTTGCAACCGCAAAGAAACGCCTTTTTGTCCTCTTCGACCTTGATCATTTCCGGTTTGAACGACGTCTCTTTGTGAGAAGCGTCGCAAAAGGGCTGGTTGTCGCTCAATCCGCAGCGACACCAAGCATAGGTCTTCCCTTGTTCCAACACAACCTCATAAGGTTCCTTTTGAGCGATTTTCCCTTTTCCTTTTTCCATCTTGCACGCCTCCCTCACAGTTTTATGAAAAGTGTTTGTCTCACTTGGTCATCATACGGTTTCAAGGATTGTAGCGACCTTGATACAACTTCTTGGCGGCTTCGGTATGATGTTTGATGAAGGCCGACTTGTTGTCGGTGTAGGCTTCCCGGTCGTTCTTGTATGCCTTGGCGAGCCTTTTTTTGAGCCGGGCGTATTCTTTGCACACAACAGGGTGTTCTCGTAGATAATCGCGGAAATAGAGCTCGTCGTTGTGGCCGATCGGACGGACATGCAGATGGAAGACCCTTTCTTCGTAGCCATCGGCCGTGTAGCCTTTCATGAACATCATCGGTATGCCGGGTGGGGATGTCTCCGCATCGAAGAAATACCCGGCCTGCTCAACCGCTCGTATCACCGTGTCGGCATCACAATGCTCTTCGACCTCCAACAAGATGTCCACGGTGGGTTTCGCTACGAGACCTTCCACGGCCGTGGAGCCGATATGACTCATGCGGTGAATGTTCTCCCCCAACAACAAACCGAGATGCTCGGCCTCTTCCGCATACCACTCCCGCCACAACGGGTCATGAGCACGAAGCATCACGGGGAAAAGAGAAGCGCGTTCTTCCGGTGTCAATGCCTTGAGACGCTCGTCCATGTGTACCTCCATGAAGCCCTTAGAGAGGCTTTTGTTATCTTATAAGAGGATTTGCGTCTTCCTTGATGCAATCCTCACTGTCATGGGCGGGGCTGTTCACGACCGACGAGACCGGATAGGAGTCCAGCTCATCGGTGGGAAATGGCGCGATGAGGACGTTCATCTTGTGTGTGTCCGTCTCCCTCGGATCCAACCATGTCTTGCAAGCTTTCTCGTCAAGAATCACGGGCATCCGCTCATGTACGCGCTTCACGATGTCGTTCGCTTCGGTTGTGACAATGGTGCATGTGTGGAGTTTCATCCCGTCTTGGTCATGTGTCGACCATAATCCGGCAAAAGGCAAGAATCTGGCCCGTTTCCCCACAAAACGATAGGGCGTTTTGCCCGTCGCGGTCCGTTTCCATTCGTAGAACCCGTCGGCTATCACGATACAACGACGATGCAGAAAACTGTCGCGGAAGGACGGTTTCTCCGCGAGGGTCTCTCCTCTCGCGTTGATGAGTCTTTTGGCCTTCTTCACATCCTTGATAAACGGCGGGATGTATCCCCAACGAAGAAGTCCCGCCCGTTGGTCCTTCCCTGTGCCGACGACGGCGACGACATCCTGTCCGGGCGCGATATTGTATCTGGGAAGACCGAACGAATCGGGAAACCGCTCGATGGTGTAGAAATCTTGCAGATACGACCGGAGCTCGCCTTCACTGACGGCGAGAGTGAATCGTCCACACACGGGGATCACACCCTTCCAACTTTATGTCAATTATACCACGAGGAACGGCGGAAAAAGAAAATTCCCTGTGGGGACAGGGAATTCACATGATTCTTTGTTGGTGACCCGTACGGGATTCGAACCCGTGCATGCCAGCGTGAAAGGCTGGTGAGTTAAACCACTTCTCCAACGGGCCAGATGGCGGAGTAGGAGGGATTTGAACCCTCGCGCCGGTTTAACCCGACCTATGCCCTTAGCAGGGGCACCTCTTCAGCCAGCTTGAGTACTACTCCGACAAGCTACTATATGATAATACATTATCGCGTCACTGTCAACTCGCAAAGGGCCACTCACCGCGGTGGAATCATCGTCAAAGAAAGCCGTTCACGCTCTTTGTCGATGGCCTCCACAAAGACCTCGACGACATCGCCCACCTTGACGGCATCCATGGGGTGGGCGATGTAACCCTCACTCATCTTGGAGACATGCAGGAGTCCGTCATTCTTCACCCCGCAATCCACAAACGCGCCGAAGTCTGTGACATTGCGGATCGTGCCCCGCAAGGACATGCCCACTTCCAAGTCCGACAACGTCAAGATCCCTTTCTTGAGGATGGGTTTCGGCACTTCGTCACGGGGGTCGAAAAGCGGGGTGGAGATCGCCGCCATGATGTCTTCGACGGTCGGTAGGCCGGAATCTTCCGCCCGCGCCAGTCGCTGGACGTCAGTCCCATCGACTGCTTTCCTCGCTTTCGCTGTGCCGATTTCCTCTTTCTTCAGACCGAGCTTCACGAGAATCCGTTCCGCCAGATGGTAGCTTTCGGGATGGATGGCCGTCCTGTCGAAAGGTTCATCTCCCTCACGGATTCGCAAGAAGCCCGCTGATTGTTCAAACGAGACCGGTCCCATGCCTGGGACCGCCTTGAGTTCGCGACGCGTACGGAAGGCTCCATGTTTGTCTCGATGGGAGACGATGCTTGCGGCCAATCGTTTCGATATGCCGGAAACATGCGCAAGCAGTTCGCTCGAAGCGGTGTTCACATGTACACCCACGCGGTTCACCACCATGGAAACGGTGAAATCGAGCGCTTCCTTCAATTTCTTCTGGTCGACATCATGTTGGTATTGGCCGACACCCACGGAACCCGGGTCGATCTTCACCAACTCCGCCAGTGGATCGAGCACCCTTCTGGCGATGCTGATGGCGCTTCTCTCCTCGACTTGCAAATCCGGGAATTCCCTTCTTGCAAGGGGGCTGGCACTATACACCGAGGCTCCGGCCTCGTCGACTATCATGTAGCGACAATTGTTGTTGGTTGTTGCCAGAATGTCCGCAACAAAGGCCTCGGTCTCCCTTGAAGCCGTCCCGTTGCCGATGGCGATGACTTCGACCCGTTCTTCCTCGATCAGTCTTATCAGTTCTTCCTTGGCTTCATGGCGCGATTTCCCGCCGATATGAGGGTAGATGGTCCCCCATTTGACAGCCTTCCCGGCACCGTCGATGATGGCATATTTGCATCCGGTGCGAAAGGCCGGGTCGACGCCCATGATGCATTTCTTTTTCAAGGGGGGCCGTAGAAGCAGGTTCTTCAAGTTCTCCGCGAATATCCGGATGGCCTCCTCTTCGGCCCTCTCCGTCAACATCCTCCGCTTGTCGCGTTCGGCCGCGGGCCGGACCAGACGCTTGTAGGCGTCCTTGCCCGCTTCCAGTACATGCGGGGCGGCGGATGATGTGGGATTCTTGCGTATGAAGTTCTTCAACCGAGCGAGGATGGGCGCTTCTTCGACACGGATGGCCACCGTGAGGACCTTCTCTTTCTCGGCCCGGTTCAAGGCGAGCACCCGGTGCGGTTTCACCTTGTGCACCGGCTCTTCATAGTCATAATACATCCGGTACTTCTCTTTTTCATCGCGGGCGTTCGTGCGCTTTTTCGCCACAATCCGGCCCTTCTTTTCCACATGGGTGCGCACAAACCTGCGGAAACCGCCGTCCCGCGCGATCCACTCGGCGATGATGTCCCGGCTTCCCGCCAAAGCCGCATGCTCGTCTTCGCATGCGGCCGATACGTAAGCCGCCGCTTCACGCTGTGCATCGAAGTCGTCGGGAAGGCTGAACATCCTTTCCGCGAGCGGTCTGAGACCCTTCTTCTCCGCCTCTTTCCCTTTGGTCTTCTGTTGTTCACGGTAAGGGCGGTAGATGTCTTCGACATCGACCAACCTCTCGCAGGCGACAATCTCGTCCCGTAAAGCGGGGGTCAAGAGCCCTTTCTCGTCGATCAGCCTGAGGACGTCCTCTTTGCGTTCTTGCAAGGACTTCTGATATTGATAGGCCTTGTGGACCTCCCGCAATGTCTCTTCGTCCATGCTGTCGGTCATCTCTTTGCGGTAGCGGGCGATGAAAGGGACGGTGTTGTCCTCGAGCAAGGACAGCACCGTCCGGATCGTTTTCGGCTCCTTAAGTAGTGCAACGGCCAAATCATCGATGATGACGTCCTTGATGTCTTGTCGACTCACGGGGCGTAGTCACCGCTTCTGATCTCATTCATCAATGCCGGGATGTCGATATAGCCCACCGCTTCATCGACAAGCTCGCCCTCGTCGATGACAAACATGCGTGGGATACCGCTCCCGCTCGGTTCAAAAGGCCATTCACCTTGGATGTTGTTGATGTCGATGAGATAGGTGTTGTATCCACGGGGACTGTCATCGGCGAATTGAAGAACATCTTCCTTTATCTCCGCGCAAGCGGGACACCACACGGCATAATAATAGAGGAGGAAGATGCCGTCTTCCTTCTCCACGATGGTCGGGAAATCCGTGTCCCAATCGCGGATGTGTTCGAAATTCTCGTATTCCAGCGTCCGCCCACATGCCTGTGTCATGACGGCACTGAATGCGAGCACGATGAGTAAGACGACTTTGCGTATGTGGCCTCTCATGTATTGTTGTGTGTCCATGGATATCACCTCGATTTATGAAGAACCTTGGAAAAATAAAGGCAAAGTAGTGGTAAATCGCTTGAAATAGGCGTTTTTTATTCTTCGTCATCTTCGATGGAGATCGGCCAATCGTATTCACCGTTCTCCATCGCTTCGATCCACTCGAGAATCTCCCGCGCGCTCAGGACCTCGTCCACGATCAACCCCTCTTTGACCAAAAGCAGTTGGGCATGATGCATCGTCGGAGAGGATACGCCCGCCATCTGGCGGTCTCCCTGCATTTCCCGGGCGTTGATGAGAATCATTTCCAGACCGAACTCGTTCTCCTTGCCGAAACGGTAGAGTTCTTCATTGACGGCGATGTTCCCCTGTCGGTAGGTCCCCATCCAATCCCTGTCGTAGATATAGACGAAAACAGGTTCTTCATAACCGAGGTCGTTGAAGTCTTCCCAGTGATTTATGTGTTCGAAATCGCGTGAGCGGTATTCACCGAATTGTCTTCCGCCGCAACCGGCCAGCAAGGACAATCCGGCAATAACGACCAAGGCAAACAAGATTCTTTTCATGGTATCACTCCTTGATACGCACCATGCAAAAAGCCACCGCATGACAGCTCGCATGGGAGATGCTGATGAGGACGGTGTCCTCGGGGCGGTATTTGGAAACGACATAGGGTGTCCCCGCCTCATCGTTCAAGATGGAGACATCCCGGAAATTCAATGGTTCGTCGAAAGAGCCATACGCCTTGGTGTAGGCCTCTTTCGCCGCGAATCTCCCCGCCAGAAAGCCGATTCTCCGCTTTCTGTCATTGATTCTATCATAGATGCGCATCTCTTCGTCAGAAAGCAGACGACTTACAAATTTTTCGGTCGAACGTTTCTCGATCTCCTCGATCTCGACGAGGTCGATACCGATCCTATCCTTCGTCATAATACGCCTCCAATGCTTCTTGTGCCCTCTGGGCGATGGCACGGAAACGGTGATTCAGGGCTGATTTGGAGATTCTCTTGGAGAGATGCTTTTCACTGAGGTCGCTCAGTTCGCTGAGTGAGGCTTCCGGATATTCCTTCCGCAAGCGGATGGCCTCCCGCATGCTTTCGGGGAGCCTTTCGACATCGAGGAGGTTCTCGATGATGGCGATGTTCTTCAACTGGTTGTCGGCCGCAACAAAAGTCTTGTTCTGGTTGGCGATCTCCATGTTCATGACCCGGGTGATGGAGTTGATGAAATCACGCTTGATCCGCTCGTCCTCGAAGGTGAAAAGTGCTTGGGAAGTGCCGACGATACGCAAGAAATCGGCGATGCGTTCACTCTCTTTGATGTATACGATGGAACGTTGTTTCTTTCTGAGCGTCTTCGCTTTCAAATCGAAACTGTTCATGAGGTCGCGGATGTCTTCCGCGAGCGAATGGTGTTCTACAGCGATTTCCAGGTGATAGCTGGAACTTCTCGGATGGTTGATGGACCCCGCGGTGAGAAACGCCCCCCGGAGATATGCCCGCCGACAACAGTCGTTGAAGACGAGGCTGTCATCCACCAT
>PUKL01000003.1 GCA_003552275.1 Mollicutes bacterium | reverse complement strand
CTCTTTCCGGAATGATTCTAAGGCGGTGGCGAAATGCTCTTGGGTCCGGAATCGAATCTTGATTTCGTTCCCGGCGTAAAACACTTGCGCTTCTTGACCAAGCATCTCTTTGACCTTCTTTTCGAATAGCGGTTTGTTCTTTGACAGAGTGCGATAATGTTTGAAAAAATTCTCGTCCTTCTTTTCCAAGCGCATCATACGTGCAATCTCTTCCGTATCGCGGACATTCAAGTTTTCATCTTTGATCTTTCCTGATAGATATACAGCCAAATCGTCATCGTCCAACTTACTCAACACCTTGGCATGACCCGTACTGATCAGCCCTCGATTCACATCATTGATCACACTGGTCGGCAAACGCAAAAGACCGAGGATGTTTGTCACATAAGAACGACTCTTGCCGATCTTTTCCGCAAGTTCCGCTTGGGTGATTTCCAGGGTCTTCATCGCTCGTTGGTAGGCGGCGGCTTCTTCAATGGCCGTCAAGTTCTTGTTTTGCAGAGTTTCAAGTATGGCGATCTCCGCCAAATACTCCGAATCATAGTCCCGTATGATTGCGGGAACGGTCCGTTTTCCTATCATTCGTGAAGCTCTTATCCTTCTTTCTCCCGAGATGAGCATGTATGTTCCTTCTTCTTCATCGAAGGGCTTGACAATCACGGGATGAATCACACCGAATCGTTTGATCGACTTGGCCAAATCCATCAAGCGATCTTTATCGAAAACCACCCGGGGCTGTTCGGGATTTCTCTTTATCTGGGTGATATTGAGCTCGATGACCTTTTCATCCTCATACAGTTGGACTTCGTTTTCCTCAATGAGGTCGAGAATTTTGCGGCCTAGTTTCTCTCTGTTGGTTCTTTCTCTACCTGACATTGTTATACACCACTTCTTTCGCAAGTTTCCGATAGCTGATCGACCCCTTGGATTTAGGGGAGAATTCAGTTACGGGAACGCCATGGCTCGGGGCAACCGAAACCTTGACATTCCTCGGTATGATCGTCTTGAATACCTTCTCTTTGAAATAGGTCTTCACTTCGTTGATAACCTCATAACCAATATTGCTCCGCGTGTCCAGCATCGTGAGCAAGACACCTTCGATCGTCAATTTCTTGCTGTTGCTCCGTTGTCTTCTTTGGATGATCCTGATGGTATTCAACAACTGCGTCAGACCGTCGAGTGCCAAAAATTCGCATTGCACCGGAATGAGAACACTGTCCGCCGCTACAAGAGCGTTCATCGTGATGATTCCCAAAGAGGGGGGGCAATCAATCAAAATATAGTCATAATCGTCTCTGACGGGTTCAAGTGCACGCGAAAGAAGGACCTCCTTGTCGTTTTCACCCAACAGCTGACTTTCGATGTTCAGCAGTTCGAAGCGCGACGGAACGATGTCAACAGAAAGACCTTCGACAGAACGAATGACGGACTTGATCGGTGCAGTCTTGGTGAAAAGGTCCGCAACCGTATGTGAAAGGCCCGAACGTTTGATTCCCATGTAGGTTGTCGCATTGGCTTGATGGTCGGTGTCGACCAAAAGCACCCTTTTACCTAGATACGACAAGGAGCTGGCCAGATTGACGCTGGTTGTCGTCTTGCCAACCCCTCCTTTCTGATTGCTGATGGCAAGAATCTTTCCCATAGCATATCCCCCTACCCTACATGTCTAAAAAACCGCAGTGTCAGACAAAATAATTCTACCACATGAAAATGAAAAAATCATGACGATTGTCGTGTAATTTTTCCACACATCGTGTGGAAAACTATCCCAAATGTTGTCGGAACAGTCTTTCGTTCTGAAGGAAAAAGTTCATACCTTCAAAAGAAATGAATTGTCGGAAGCGTTTGGACTGAAAGATCTGTTTCACTTCTTCATGGGTCATGTTCACATCCAACCTGCCCCATTTGTCGAGTTGTGTGACTTCGGTGCGTAAAAACTTGTACAAGAAACAAAGAGCGAGTATCCGGTTGGTTCTTGATGAAAAAAGTTCGTCTAAATGAATGCGGAATCTCTTGAATTCATTGTTGGAAGGTTTGACAAAAGAAGAGAGCACATCATAGATGACAGTGTTCATCTCATTGTTTTTATCAAGGAGGAATTTAGAGAACTGTCTTGCATACATTTTTGCCGGAGAAGGATCCGCGGCATCAATGATGCTTTTTACATCACGATTGTGCAAGAAGAAATAGAAATCCACGACCTCATCCATGTCATGTATGGTTTTTTGGGCTTGGCTTTCGTCGTACTGTTTTGTTTTCTTCAATATGAATTTGCTGATGTTCTTGACAGCCGTTTCGAACTTGACATCCATGTAAAATGGGCGTGTCTTATGACTATACTCGATATCCTCCGACTGTTTCATGGCCAGAGACCGGCATCTTTCAATCATCTTTTCGCTTTTCAGGTATTCTTCATTCAATTTTTCGTTGATGCTGTCGGAAAGGATGAAGTAAAGAAGGAACACCAAGAAGAACCCGGCCAGAATGAACTGGTAGATGAGCGGTGTCAACTCGGGAAAAGCGGCGTCCGTGCCGAAATACATCTCGGTGTGGGATTGGATGAAATACAATCCATAAGCGGTGAGCGCCCCCCCATAGATGATGTATGTGGAGATATCCTGATAAAAGATGATGATTGTCAGGGTGATGAAAAGCAGGAAATAGCCGTAGAATTGTCCGGCACCGTCGACATAATACACTGTCAGACCTATGAAGGTGTAGATGCTGAAATGCATGGCCAACCTCGGCTTGTCGAAGAACAGAAACAAGAAAGTGAGCAGATACAGAAAGAAGAAGAGAGACGGTACGAGAATGCGGATCCCGATGGCGAAATCCTCGAAAAAGGACACGGGTATCGTCAACATACCGAAAACAAGGAGAAAGAACATGACAAGAGACACTTTCAACCGGAGAACTTCCGCCGGGGAGAGAAATTCACTGTTCTTGATTTTCAAGATCAAATCTTTCATTGCCCTCCCCCCTTCGCGTATGATTGCTCGATAATCTCCAAGAACTTGTTCGTGTTGTTGTAGAAGACCTCCAAAAGGGAAGGATGGACGAGGTTTGTGAACTCTTCAAGCGACAGCACTTCCATGATTTCTCTGTCCGTGATTGACCGGCTGAGCGGTTTTTCGGTTTTCAATACCGCATAAAAGACCGCAAAAGCCACAACCTTCACTTCCCAGCTGTCCTTGTAGTGGTTCAGTGTCGGATACCATCTTTCCGCAAACATGTCCTTTCTGCTGATTTCCACATGCGGTGCCTGAGAGGCCTGAAAAGCGACGTAGCGCATCTTTCGATTCTTAGACAACTCCAATTGAGCGAGTTCACGTAAATCCCCGATGGAGTAATCGCTATACTTCTTTAGCAACTCTTCGGGGCCGGCATCTCCCATTTCACGGAGGATGGCGATGCGTTCTTTGAACACATCGCTCACACCGATGTGACGGGAGAACTCCGCAGCAAAACTCTCCATTTTATCGTAGTAATCCTCGTGGTCGAAGGAGTGCCCCGCATAATTCTCGCGTAGACGGAAGACCATATCGATGACCTTGTGTTCTCTTTCCTTGATACGACCGAGCTGTTTGAAGAAATACCGTTTCCGTTTCAAGAGGATGAACGACGAGATCGATAACAAGGCGACGAACACAAGAAGGAATACGAAGAGATATGCGGTGTCAGGTGTGATACCTTCATCCGTGTGAAAGAACTCGGGAAAACGGAATATGATCGTAATCCCGACAAAGAACAAAGCGAGGTTGTTGAGGACATTCGACCTGACTTCTTGATAGATGGCCGCTATGGCATAACTCAAGAACAAAATGGTGAAAATACTCGGTACACGCAACTCCAGAATCAATCCCAACGAGAGCAGATACAGCCCCAAGACCGTCAAACTGGCGGCGAGTCTTATGTCCGGAAAGAACCTGGGGAAGCGGAAAAAAAGCAGATTCAGGGCGATAATCGCCAAAACAAGAAAGCTGTGGATAATCATGGACGCGACAGCGGCTTCGGCAATATAGAGGGCGATAACGGTCAAAACGAGCACAATCGCCAAGACGACGCTGACGAAGAAGGACTTGCGACGCATATAGAAAATTTCTTTTATCTGCGCTTCCTTGTCGGACTGGACTTGGCTGTAGTCCATGTTTTCACGTATGGAAAGAGCCATGAGTTGCACCTCCAATCAAAGCGGATTCTTCTTGATATGCTTGAATTCGCGAGGATATTTCGCTGGTGTTTGCTTGATTTTTTCCACATGGATCAAGGCCCGGGTGGCACCGGCGACATCAAAAACATCCACTCTGCCAAGTCGTCCTCCAAGAGTCTCCATGGCACCGACGGACGCTTCGATCTCTTCTTGATATTCTCTTCCTTTGTAAGCGACGAACATTCCGCCGACCTTGACAAAAGGAAGACAAAGTTCCAGCAGTGTGTTCAAACGGGCCACGGCTCTCGCCACCACGATGTCGTATGTGTTGCTCCGGTCGAATTCCTCGATACGTCCATGGTGCAACGTGAAGGAAAGACCCAACAGGCCGCGCAGATTCTCCAAAAAGCGGATGCGTTTCCGTGTGGAATCCACGATGGTCAGTTCGATGTCCGGATGCACAATTTTCAAAGGGACACCGGGGAACCCCGCTCCGCTACCGACATCGAGGAGCGATTTGCTGTCGAGATCGATCGTTTTTCCGAGCATGAGCGAATCCACGAAGTGTTTTTCATAGATTTCTTCCGTCTCCTCGACGGCGGTCAGATTCATTTTTAGGTTCTCGTTTTGCAGAAAGTCATGATACTTGCAAAGCTGCGCCAAGGTGCTTGGTTCCATTGCAAATCCATAACGACGAAAAATCTCTTGGGAAGGCGCAATGTCATTCTCGTTTGTCGATTTCACGGACATTCACCCTCCATTTTCACTTTTTCGACGACTACGAAGATAGACATGCAAGACAGCGAGGTCACTCGGGTTCACACCGCTTATACGTGCGGCTTGTCCCAATGTCAGAGGGCGAATCTTCTTGAGTTTCTCCCTGGCTTCGCTCGCAATGTTCTTGACATCATCGTAATCGATGTCCGGAGATATCGTGACACTTTCTTGCCGCAGCAAACGTTCCGCCTGCTCGTTGGCTTTTTTAATATATCCTTCGTATTTGATCTCGATATCGACTTGTTCGAACACCTCTTCAGCGAATGTGGCCCCTTCATGGAAATGACGGACTAGCCGGGAGCGGACTTCGGGACGTTTCACGAGGTCGTAAAAAGTCGTCTTGTCACGGAGGGGGGAAGTGCCTAATTGTTCCAATAATGTGTTGGTCTCGGGTTTGGGATACAAAGTGACATTCCGCAAGAACTCTTTCAATTCCTTGATGTCCGTCTGCCGCTTTTTGAATCGGAGATATTTCCCTTCGGGAACAAGACCGAGCTCATACCCTTTTTCCATCAGGCGCAGATCCGCGTTGTCATTGCGCAGAAGCAACCTGTGCTCCGCTCGTGAAGTGAGCAAACGATAGGGATCGATGGTCCCCTTGGTCACAAGGTCGTCGATCAAGACGCCGATATAGGCTTCATTGCGTTTCAAGACGAGCGGCTCCTCGCCGTCGATTCTTCTGGCGGCATTGATACCAGCCATGAGCCCTTGTCCAGCCGCTTCTTCATAGCCGCTCGTTCCGTTCACCTGACCGGCGAAATAGAGATTCCGCACCGGCTTCGATTCCAGCGACGGCCACAGTTGTCTCGCGTCGATGGCGTCATATTCGATTGCATAGGCATATTTGGTGATCCGGGCGTTTTCGAGACCGGGTAGGGATCTGACCATGTCCTCTTGGACATCTTTGGGCATGGAAGTGGAAAAACCCTGGATATAGATATCATCGGTCCGCTCGCTTTCCGGCTCGAGGAAGACCTGGTGACGATCCTTGTCGCGAAACCGCACGAACTTGTCTTCGATTGAAGGACAATACCGTGGTCCGACACCTTCGATCACACCGCTGTACATGGACGATTTGTCGAGATTGGCCTCGATGATCCTGTGTGTCTCTTCTGTTGTATGGGTCAGATGACACGGCAATTGTGCATCGACATCATATTCCGTGTCCGCATACAAGCTGAAACGACGGATGATGTCGTCACCGTCGTGACGTACGGTCTTTGTGAAGTCGATGGTGTCCTTGTGCACACGCGGAGGAGTCCCGGTTTTCAGTCTGGCCAACTTGAAACCGAGTTCCGCCAATTGGGGGCTCAAGGTCAAGGAGGGTTGTTCACCCTCCGGGCCCCGCTTCTCGATTTCGGACCCGATCAGGACGCGACTTCTCATGAATGTGCCCGTGGACAAGACGACTGTTCGTCCTAGATATTTGACGCCGTCATCAGTGACGACCCCTTTTACGGTGTCATCTTCGACGATGAGTCCGGACACATAGTGTTCGCGCACATCAAGATTGTCTTGCGCGAGCAAGCTCTTTTTCATGCGCTCGGGATAGCGGACTTTGTCCGCCTGTGCCCTGAGGGCTCTGACCGCCGGTCCCTTGGAATAGTTCAACAGACGCATCTGAAGATGGGTCTCATCGATTGTGCGGGCCATTTCACCGCCCAAGGCGTCGATTTCACGAACGACAATCCCTTTGGCGGGTCCGCCGATGGAAGGGTTGCAAGGCATGGCGGCGATATAATCGGCATTGCCTGTCACCAATAGCGTGCTCTTGCCCAACCGTGCCGCAGCCAAAGAAGCTTCACAACCGGCGTGGCCCGCTCCGATGACGATAACATCGTACATGTGAATCACCACTCAAAATCATTGTATCTTCAAATGTTCCATTAGTAAACACTTAAGGCTCAAGCCTGATAAATACTTCCCGGATGAACGGATGAAAAAAGCGACCGCTCGGATTGGTCGCTCCCTTGATGACAATCCCCGCTCAGGCATCCCCACCCACACAGGAAGAAGGCTTAAGGCTGCTTCGTTCCCGACCTGACCTGATTCACCTCTCCCTGTCGGATGAGGATGCCTGAGCGGGGATTGGACATGTCCATCATACCTCACTTTTTCCGTTGCGTAAAGCACGGAAAAAACCTTTGATCATCT
>PUKL01000076.1 GCA_003552275.1 Mollicutes bacterium | reverse complement strand
TCTTTTTTCGCGCACAAGCCGTCCTCCTCCCATAAAAAATTGGTGGATGCCTGAAGCATCTCACCAATTTTATCGTGACAGCCCGGAGGCTGTTTTTCGTGGTAATGCCATTCTCCGGGGCAAGATCCTTTAGGGTCGTCGTTCACAGCATCCTTCTATTTGTATTGTATCATAAGAACACAGAAAGGGGAACAGAACGAAACCAAAATGCATCCCGCATTCTACAGCGAGGTCAAAAAGGTCTCGATCGCCTCGTTCACGGGCATCGGTTTTTGTTGGTGGCAGAGATGACCGGCCTCCTCGATGAGGTGATGGCCGACGACATGCTCGCTTTCCGCCCATTTGCGCCCATTCTTGATCAAGACATTGCCGTCCCGTGCACCGTGGATGAGAAGGGTCTTCTTCTCGACGGCGTGCTCGTGGGCACGGGAGAGTTCCCGCATCAATTCGAGGTTCGTCTGCAGAAGCCTCTTCTTTCCGAACTCGAGAGATTGCCTTTTCACATAGGTCTCCAACTCTCCGCCGTAGGCCATCTTCTTGGCCGAAGCCCAGGCGAACACCCGATTCGGAAACAACGGCATGGTGAGCCGCATGAAGAACGCGGCGGTCTTCGCCTGTCTCTTCGATAGCGATCCGTAGATCGGCATCGCGGAGATGTCCACGAGGGCACGGATCCTCTCCGGCTTGTGGATGGCCATGTATTGACCTAAAAAACCGCCCAACGAGACACCGACATGCACAACACTTTCGATGCCGAGATGGTCGAGCAGACTCTCCATGGCTTCGGCGGCGTTCGCGAAAGTGAAAGGGCGCACCGTCGTCTTGCCGTGGTCCGGCAGGTCCCAAACAACCACCCGGTGGGACTTTTGGAAGTGTTCGACCTGGCGGACGAAGGTCTGATGATCATGGGAGCGACCATGGCTGAAGATGATGGGGAGGCCTTCTTTCGAACCCCGTTCGTCATAATGGATGTCGCCGGCAGCCATCTTCAACAACATATCGTCACCCCTTCTTGGGGGAGGGATTCTCCCGGATGCGCGCAATGAAGTTCTCGTCGAAGCGTCGCTCCTTCAACATGGCGATCTCTTCCTTGTAAGGAGGGTGGATGCGTTTTTTCGCATCCGCATCGGCCGTGACATAGGGCGTTTCGAGAATCTTCGGTATATGGGCGTACTTCTCGTCATGCACAATGGCCGAGAGGGCCGAGAAACCGATATGGCCCAAGCCCAGATTCTCGTGGCGGTCCTTGTTGGCGCCGCGGGGGTTCTTCGAGTCGTTGATGTGAAAGACGGCGAGTCTCTCCAACCCGATGACCCGGTCGAATGCGCGCATGACACCGGGAAAATCGTCTTTCACATCATAACCGGCATCATGGGTGTGGCAAGTGTCAAAACAGACCGAAAGCCTCTCTTTTCTCTCGGTCCGCGCGATGACGGCGGCGATCTCTTCGAAACGCCGCCCCACTTCGGTCCCCTTGCCGCTCATCGTCTCGAGGGCGATGCGGACGGTGAGCCCTTCCGTCGCGGCGAGGACCTCGTCGAGACCACGAGCGATCCGTTCCACGGCCGTGTCCAACGAATCGTCCAGATGGTTCCCGGGATGGAGCACGATGTCTTGCGCCCCGATGGCGGCACTCCTTCGCACTTCCTCGATGAGGAATTCCACGGCGAAGGAGCGTTTTTGTTCGTCGGCGTTCGCGAGATTGATGATGTAGGGGGCGTGGATGACGACGTCCTCCAGGGCGATACCCGCCGCACGCATCCTTTGGTGCGCTTCTTCGATCCGCAGTTTGTCGATCGGTTTCCTTTGGGTGTTCTGTGGTGCCCCCGTATAGACCATGAAGGCGTTCGCACCGTAGGAAAGCGCCTCTTCGACACTCCCAGCGAGCATGTCGGCGCCTTTCATGGAGACATGGCTGCCCAGCTTCAACATTCAATCACTCTTCTTTCTGCGTACGTCCTTGCGGTATCTTTTCTTGTAGGCGGGCCGGGATTTGGCCGCACGTCCGGCCTCCGGACCGTCTTTTTTCGGTCTCTTCTCTTTCGAGACGAGCCGTCCGTCCTCGATCACGGTGTGGATGGGCTCCACACCCTCTTTCTTCAAGAAGGAGAACGCCCGCTCGTCCCGCGTGGGATCATAGAGCGTGATCGCTTCCCCGTCCATCCCCATGCGGGCGGTGCGGCCCACCCGGTGGATGTAGAAGGTCATGTCGGCGGGGAAGGCGTGGTTGACAATGTGGCTCACACCCGTGATGTCGATGCCGCGGCTCGCCATGTCGCTGGCGACGATGTATTGGACATGCAGATTCTGGATGTCGCGGACGGCCTGCTTGCGTTCCCGCGCGGACATGTCCCCGTGCAGGCGGGTGACATCGAGGTCCTTTTCCCTGAGCCTCATCGCAATCTCGTCGACCTCTTTGGTGGTGTTGGCGAAGATCATCGCGAGATAGGGGTTGATGGCGTCGATCACCTTCTCGAGCATCTCCATCCGCTCCGCGGGAGCGGTCTTCACGAACCTGTGCCGGATGGGAAGGCGGGAAAGCCTTCTTCTTCCGAGCACGACCTCGAGGGGCTGGTGCATGCTCTTTTTGATGAACCCCCGGAGATTGTCGGGGAACGTGGCGCTGAACACCATGAACTGCGACTTCTCGCCCACGGCGGCGGCGATGGCCTCCATCTCTTTGAGGAATCCCACCTCCAAAGACATGTCGGCCTCGTCGACGACGAGAGTGTCGGCCGTATGGATCTTGAGCACATTCTCCTTCAAGGCGAGATCGAAAATCTTCCCCGGCGTGCCGATGACGATCTGGGGCTGACTTTTTTGCAGGCGTTCGATCTCCCGGGCGCGGTCCCGGCCGCCGGTGTAGATGCGGATGTCGGGCTTTTTCGGGTTGTAGGCGGCGATGGCGCGGGCGAAAGCGAGAATCTGCTCGGCGAGTTCGCGGGTCGGGGAGAGGATGACGGCCTGGATCCGTTTCTTCTCCTCGTCGAGACGATCGAAAAGCGGGAGAAGATAGGCGTGGGTCTTGCCGCTCCCGGTCTCGCTCACGCCGATGATGTCGCGCCCCTTCAACGCGTCGGGGATGACTTTTTGTTGGATTTCGGTGAACGATTGAAAATTCAAGCCTTCTAGGGCATTATAGAGATAGGGTTTTTTGAATCGCATTTTCCTCGCCCCTTTCTATAATGTGATTATACTATAATGAGGACCGCAAATCTATGGAAACGACAAAGGAGGAAGGTTCATGGAGGTCGTCACTCTCTCACCCCGGGGGTATTGTCACGGCGTGGTGGACGCCGTCAAGGAGATGAAAAGGATCGCCAAGGACCCTTCCGTCCCCCGTCCCGCGCACATCTTGGGCCCCGTCGTGCACAACGAGAAGATCGTCCGCGACTTCGCCGAACTGGGCCTGCACACATTGAGCGACAAGGGCAAGAGCCGCCTCGAACTCCTCGACGAGATCGACGAGGGCACCGTCGTCTTCACCGCCCACGGAGTGGCGGATGCCGTCTATGCCAAGGCCGAGAAGAAAGGTCTTTTCATCATCGACACCACGTGCAAAGACGTGAAGAGGAGCCAAGACGCCGTCAGACGACATCTCGAGAAAGGCTACGACATCCTTTTCGTCGGAAAAAAGAACCATCCCGAAAGCGAGACGGCGCAAAGCTTCGGTGATAAGGTGCATATCATCGAGACCGAGACGGACATCGAAGAACTCCGGATCGCGAACGACCGGGTGGCCCTCACCAACCAGACGACGATGAGTCTCTATGACATCTTCCACCTCGGCGAGAGGGCGAAAACCCGCTTCCCGCGTTTGAAGATCATCGACGAGATCTGTGATGCGACAAGAAGCCGGCAAGAAGCCGTGAAGAACCAACCGGAGGTCGATCATTGTTTCGTTGTCGGCGACGGCCGTTCAAACAACACCAAGAAACTGGTCGAGACGGCCAAAATGGCGGGCATCCCCGCAAGTTTGGTCGAAAGCGTCGAGGACCTCTCCATCGAGCACTTGAAGAAACTCCGGAAAGTCTCCGTCACGAGCGGGGCGAGCACCCCGAGCCAACTCACGAGGGAGGTCGTCCGTTTCCTTGCCGATTTCGACCCGTCGGACCCTTCCACCCACGACAACCGTTCCGCCGTCCGCCACAAGAACCTCTTCCGCTGAATCGTCAAAAAAAGGCTTCACACCTCGGTGAAACCTTTTTTTTCATGGAAAGTGCGGAATCTTGTGCTACGTTGTTTCATTGCCCCGGCATGAGCGGGGTCGGGGAGGTCTCTGCGACGATGCCGTCTCGTTCGTAGAGGATGACGACCTCTTCACCGACACGCGTGTTCAGAACGAATTCGAGGAGCGCGGGAAGATTTTTCACGGTGAGGAAGTCACTCATGGTAGCGGTCTTGTAGCCGATGATGAGATCGCCGGTCTCGAGATTCATGTTGTCGGCGGTGGAACCGGGAACAATCTCGTCGATGCAGGCACCGTATTCGGCGCCGCATTCGGAGGGATGCGACACACCGACACCGAGCCGGCCCCGCTGGACATAACCTTGTTCCTCGAGGTCTTCGATCATGCGCACCATGGTGTTCGCAGGAAGGGCGTAGCCCATGCCTTCGATGAGCGTGCCGGCCATCTTCAGGGTGTTCATGCCCACGATGCGTCCTTGGGCGTCGATGAGCGGACCACCGCTGTTTCCGGGATTGATGGCGGCGTCATGCTGGATGAAGGGGGCCTCGATGTCTTCGAAATCCATATAGCGGGTGAGGTTGGAGATGATGCCGGTCGTGACGCTTCCGTAATGGTCGAAGCCTTGCGGATGACCGATGGCATAGATTCGGTTGCCGATGCGCAACTCATAGGAATCGGCGAAATCCAACACTTCGAAATCGTGAGGCGCTTCAAAACGCAAAACGGCGATGTCGGCCGCGGCATAGCTGCCCAAGAGTTCAATGTCGTCATCCTCGATGAAATAGGGATTGCCGTGTTTTTCATAGTAGATGGCGAGTGTTTCGTGGTCCTCGATGACATGATGATTGGTGACGACATAGTAACGGCCGTCATCGTGTCTGTACACGGAACCGCTACCGCTCGCGGTCTCGGGCTGGCCGTTTTCCATCCACTCGCTCACGACACCGACCACACCGTCTCTGACTCTTTCGAGCATCTCCTCGACAGTCTCGACGGCTTCATAACCCTCGCCCGTGAGGTCGACCCAGCGGGCATGGAGGGTGATGTCCTCGGCCGGCATGGTCGTTTCATTGAAGAAATGGCGGAACTCGCTGTCGGCATACCATCCGACGAAAAGATGGTCCTCCATCTCCAAGACCGGCAAGGACAAATCCTCTCCGTAGGCAAGAGTCTCATCGGGCAGTCCCTCTTCCATGTAGGTCTCATAACGGACCGTGTACTCCTCGATCGCATAGAGAGCTTCGATGCGCTTGTCACGGGTGATCCTGTCCAGGGATTCCGACCAGTCCGTGAAGGTGTGTCCTTCCTTTGTCGGGGCTTCCGGCGGTGTCACGGAGTCGCCGTGAAAGACGCGGGCAACATCGACAAGCCGCCCCTCGGCATCGACGAACTGGACGATATAAGCATCACGGGGAGAGCGGAGCGTTTCGACGGAACCGTCGTCGAGCGCGACCTCCACAAGACCGTCCTCGTTGAAACGGACATCCTCGATGACGCACTCTTCACACGCGAGTTCCTCGACGCTCACAAGATGGCGCCACGCATCTTCGCCCAAAAAGCGCCACTCGGCTTCATCCTCCAGACTCCTGAACTCGATCCGCCGCAAATCGGCGGGACGCAGATCGTCCAGGTCGAAAAGGACCATCCAGTCGCCATCGTCTTCATACCGCCAATGGAGGATGTTCTCCTCGACCATGAGTTCGACTTCGCGCCCGTCGGCACCGGTGATATCTTCCAAAGGCGTGATGAGTCGCCACTCTTCTTCGTCTTCATATCGCCATGAGAGACCTTCTTCGGCGAGGGCGAGCTCGATATCCTTGTGGATGTCTCCCGCGGCGACGACGGAGCCGTCGGAGAGTTCGAGCTTCAGAATATCGTCCTCGATGAAGGCATCGACGACACCGACGCCGGCCTCCCCTTCGAAGACGTCACATCCACCGAACACAAACAATGAGAACAAACTAAAAGCGATGAGCAAAGTCAGTCTTTTCATCCGGCACACCTCTCACATTATCGGATTCGGCCCCATTGTACCAGAATATGGGCGTTCTTGCAGAAATTTGTCTCGTCCCTAGGAAAAAGCCCCGTCGCCGGGGCTTTTCAAAGCGTCATTCGTCGTCGTTTCCACCGATGTCGGGTCTGCGGTCACGGGCATTCTCGCGATGTTCGCGCATCCGCTCACGCGCCGATTCACGGTGTTCTTCCATATTTTCGCGGTAACGTTCACGAATCTCGTCCAAGTCGGGAATCTCGATATCTTCGTCCTCGAGACGTTCCTTGTGTTCTTGGAGACGGTCTCTGACCATGTTCCGCATCTCTTCACTGATTTCTTGGGCGTTGTGGCGGCGCTGTTCGCGGAATTCGGCCATCCGGGCGGTGTGTTCGTCACGGAGAATCGCCATGACATCCTGCATCGGCATGTCAAGAGCTTCCTCGAGCTCGATGTCTTCAAGCTCGGCTACCTTGGCGATGAGCGCCAACCGGCCGATACCGATTCCGTATTCTTCGGCGAGGGCGAGAAGCTCTTCGTCAAAGACGCCTTCCAACACGGCCGCACCGATGGCCATGCCCCGGAAATACTCCTCGGCCTTACCGTGCATACGGTTGCGGAAGTTCTCCTCTTTCTCCTCGTCTTCGGCGCCGACGGTCAAGAAGACGGCGTTGTCTTCAGCGTCGACATCGATATAACCGAGTTCGACGGCTTCATGCAAGAAGAGTTCGAGGGCTTCTTCGGCATCCATGCCGATGAAATCGAGATCAGCCGCCACGATTTCGGCATCCTCGTTCAGAAGATCGAAGCTCACTACCTTGTCTTCATCGTTGACGATGAACTCGATCCTCGGGTTGACTTCAACACCGAGATAATAAGCATAAGTCTCCTCTTTGTCCGTGGTGATGTCACAAGCGGAAACCGCAAGCAGCAAAAGTGAAACGACAAACAATCCGATAAGTTTTTTCATGATATGATTCCTCCTT
>PUKL01000013.1 GCA_003552275.1 Mollicutes bacterium | reverse complement strand
TTGTTGACTGCAGCCTTGTTTTTTGTCGGCATGTTCATGCTCGCCGCCTGCGATTTGGACCAAGAGGTCGAAATCGGCATAAGCAGTGAACTGGAAGAAGCCACCTTCACCATCGAGCCTGACGATATCGTCGAGGAAGGCTCTGATGTGAGTGTCACGGCCGAAGCGGTGGAAGGCTATGTGTTCAGTCATTGGGAAGATGCCGAGACCGGCGACACCCTTTCGGAAGAAGCCACCTATACTTTCACGGCGGAAGCGGACGTCGGACTCGAGGCCATCTATGAACAAGCCGCCGCTATCATACTTGAAAGCGAGCACGAAGATGCGACCCTCACCGTGGCTCCCGAAAAGGTGGCCCCGGGGAACGAAGTGACCATCCAAGCTCACGAGCTTGAAGGCTACGTCTTTGATCACTGGTATGACGTCGACGAGGACGAAGAGTTCACCGAAGAAAGCTCGTATACCTTCGAGGTAGGTGAATCTGTGCATCTCGAGGCCGTGTATGTCGATGAGGAAATTTCGGCGGCAGAAGATGTCATCTATGAATTCGAGGGTGACCTATCCCACCTCGAAGACCTCGTTGAAAATCTGGAAACAAGCGATGCCATCACCATGGAGATGGACTTTTATATCGAGGCGGAAGGCCCCGTGGGCACGGAAGAACTCCATCTGAACTACGTGCAGAAAACTGTCGAAGACGACCATCGCCTCATGGAGAACATCGTGACCCTCACATTCCCCGAGACCATCGAAGAAGGAGTGGATGAGGTCACCTTCCATATCATCGTCGAAGAGACCGAACACCTGCACAACATCTACATGGACGTGGGTATGGTCCTTGACATGATCGAAGAGGAAGGGGAAGTCGACGCCAGAGAGGTCTTCGCCTTCGAGAGCGATTTCCTCCGTGTTTCCGTCCCCCATGCTTTGATCGAGGATATCCGGGACGAAATCATCAGTGCGTTTGAAGAGGACCTCCCCGAGGATGTCGATCCGGAAATCATCGAAGATGTTCTCGATGAGCTGGAGCGGTTCGAGAAATATCTCAGTCTGGATTATCTGAACGATCTCGAGCATATGGAGGCCGACATCGAGATTGTCGACGAGGCCGACATTTTGACAACTCTCATCGTGCATCCCGATATGGCGACGGAAATCTTCGAGGATGTCTTCGAAGACGTCTACTACATGCTCGAGATGCTCGATGAAGACGAAGAAATGCCTCCTTACGAGGACTTTGTCGAATCCGAAGAATATGCGCAGATGATCGAGATGATCCAGCTTATGCCCACCTTGGAGGTCGATTTCCTCCACGATCCGGTCCATGAAGATTGGCTGCATGTGGAATTTCATATCATGCCTATTCTGGAGATGATCGAGGAGTTCGACACGGAGGGGCTGGAGGCCTTCGAATTCACCATGACCTTCCATGCCGAAGCGGAAATCACCGATGTCGATGACGCAAAAGACGCGGCCGAGATCGCCGAAGAGCTCCTCATGCTCTTCATGACGGGGGAAGCCATCCGCTATGGACATCTCGTGGCCGAGCATCCCGAAATCGATGAAGGTACCTACAGCTTTGCCGACATTGCCGCCATCGATGGAACGATCATGTTCTTCCCGCCGCTTATCGATCCTGAAGCGAGCACGGTCGAAGTCACCGCGGACGATGTGTATATCGACCCCGTTTACGATGTGAACGACGAACATGTATTCACGGATCCCGTGGCGCTTTCCGACCTCGCCGATATCGACCTTGAAGATCCGCCCGCCGACAGGGAAGAATTTCTCGACATCATCGTGTTCGCCGACAGGGAAGCCATCGCCATCGAGATGAAGATATTCGCCTTGATCGAGTTCATGGGTGAAGAAGGCCTGCCCGACGATCCTATCGACCCGGGGGATCCCGAACCCGACTTTCCGAAAGAGGACCAAGTCGATTTCGATGATATCGAGAACCTCCCCCGTTATCCCGGGAGCGTCATGGTCGACGGCATGGACGGCGATGTGGAACAGATGCGTAGATATATCAAAGAAGAAGAGACCGAGGTAGTCTATGACTTCTATCTCGATCATTTCGCCGAAGAAGACGAATGGGAGATCCTCGAAACCGCCTTTGTCATGGGAGAAGGATTCTTCGAACTCGCGGGGGATGACATGGTCGCCAGCATCGTCATCCATGAGAGCAACGCCCACGAAGGTGTCGCGGAGATCATCCTGTATATCGATCTCGATCCCGAGGCGGATCCGTCCAACGGCTTGCCTGACGAGGACCTTGTCGACCTTGATGACTTGGAGAATGTTCCCCGTTTCCCCGAAAGCGTCATGATCGACGGCGGTGACGGCGACGATGATGACTTCGCTATTCGCGTCTATCTCTCGGATGCACCGCTTGTCGACATTCACCAATTCTATCTCGACCACTATGATGACGAACCCGCTTGGAATGTCGTTGAGCAAGAAATCGACGAAGAGGAAGGCGAGGCCGCTCTGACGGCCATGACAACAGACTACACCACCGCCATCATCGGCATGTATGAAAGTGAAGATGGCCTAGTGGAGATCATCATCCAATACAGTGACTGAAGAATCGAATGATCTGCACATATATCCCCATAAGCAAAACACCCCCGATTTTTCCATCGGGGGTGTTTCTGTATGCTTTCGGAAGGTTTCCATAGCTGCTGCTTGTCGGGCCGTGTCCATAATCGCCGAGGAGGCGGAAGACGCCGTCGCGGTCGTTCTTATTGACCGGGATGGCCGCAAGATGTCTTTGCGCATGGATTCCTCCTTTCCGAAACATTCACGATGAGGTACAATGAATGGTGTCGGAAAGTACGAAGAGAGACCATCATATGACCTATCGAGAGAGTGGGGATGCAGATGAGAATCGGCTATTGCCAATATGCCGTGCGATACAAGGATATAGAGGCGAACCTGCAGACGATCGAGAAAATGCTTTCGGGTATCGAAGCCGACCTTGTGGCGCTTCCGGAACTCGCATTGACGGGGTATTTCTTCGAGAAGAAGGAAGAACTCGCCGCCATGTCGGAAAAGAAAGTGCGCGACGAAGCGCTTGCGAGGCTCTGTGAACTGGCAAAGAAACATGCACTCATCCTCGTTGTCGGCATGTCGGAGCTGGAAAACAAGAAACTCTACAACACGGCGTATGTCATCGACGAGACGGGTGTCAAGGGCAAACAACGGAAAATGCATCTCACCGAGACGGAGGACATCTTCACCGCGGGCGACAGGGTGGATGTTGTCGAAGCGTGCGGTATCCGGATCGGCATCGCCATCTGCTTTGACATCTGGTTTCCCGAGATGTGCCGGGTGCTCGCCGACAAGGGCGCGGATGTCATCTGCTGCCCGGCCAATTTCGGCGGCCCCTGGTCGGTCGATGTGGCGAAGGTTCGCGCTCTCGAAAACAGCATCCCCCTCGTGTTGGCCAACCGCACGGGAGAAGAGATCATCAAAGCCGTCAGAGAGCCCTTCCGCGGAAACAGCATGGTGCTGGACGGCTATGGTAAAGTCATGTCTCGTGCCAAGCGCAAAGCGAAAGTCGACATCGTCGATGTCGACCTCGAAGCTTTTTCACGGGACATATCCCCCCTTTCTAAAAGCATGCGCAAAGAGAGAGCCAAACACAACAAAGACCTCGCCTCGTTTTTGGATTCGTCCGGATAAAAATATCCGGTGGGTGTCTCGCTTTCGCTCTTCAAAAGAAGTGTTCCACAATATGTAAACGGTGAATCCGATAGAAAAATGTGTCCTCCGCTCAGAGCGGAGGACACAGCTGTTCACACGGACCGGATTGCCCGCTTCTGTTTTTTCAAGGAGGCAATCATGAATAGAATGCAGATCACGAAGGCGAGGATCGCGAGATAGAGAGAAATCGTCGTCGTGTAGAAATCGAGGATGATGCCGCTGGTGACGGTGCCGAAGATGGCACCGAGACCGTAGGCGGAAAACATCAATCCGTAGCGCTTCGCATAGTGGGTGGTGCCGAAGAACTGCTTGATGGCCGCGGGGACCATCGCGAGCCACGCTCCCAGATTGAACCAAAAGAGCCCGGTTCCGACGGCAAAGAGATAGAAGGACTCTCCTCCGTTCAACAAAGACACCGCCGCCGCCAGAAGCATGAGGAGAACGCTCCCTGCGCCGGCGAAGAAAAAGCCTTTCCTGTCGACGAGAAAACCGAAGAAAGGACGCGCGATTCCGTTCAACAAAGCGAAAGCGGCCATGGCGACGACCACCCGGTTTTCCGTGAAACCGTAGTTCACGACGCCGATTCGATAGGTGAGGCCGATCACGCTCAAGCCGACAGCCGTGGCGATGAAGAACAGTCCATAGAGCATCAGAAACAAGCGGGGGGAGAACGGTCGTTCGACTGATTGCACGGGTCCATGTGAATCCACAGTGTCACTTTTCAGGAAGAGAATCATCGGACCAAGCACCAAGATGGACGCCAGTCCCAAGGCGAAGAAGGTTCCGAAAAGATTGATGCGCGCAATCGCGAAATGGATCAACGGAGCACTCACAAGCGGACTCGCCCCGAAACCGGACAAGACGATGCCCGTGTCGAGACCGCTTCGTTCACTCGTCTGGTTCAAGATGAGAATCGGCACGCCATAGATCATACCCACCCCGATGCCGATGAAGACACCATAGCTCAGCGTCAAAGCGAGAAGCGAGGAGCTCACGGCGGACAAGAACCATCCCGCTGCGATGAAAAGCGCACCAATGAGAGTGATTTTCCGTGTGTTGCCCAAGGTGAGGAAGCGTCCGGTGACAACCATGCTCAAGGCATAGAAAAAGAGCGAGGTCATGTAAGGAAGGCCGCTTTGAAGAGCGCTCGCTCCATAGATTGTCTCCACTTCCACACGGAAGACGCTCCAACTATAGACGATGCCCGAAAAAAGCATCAAGATGAACCCGAATACAAGCAGTGTGAAAGTTCTCATGTCTTTCTCCTCGGAGTATGTTTTACACGGTCCGGACGGTGCGTCATGTACGGACCGTCAAAGGCCCAAGATGTCATGGATCCTTTTTCGTATTAGGGGAAGTCTGTCGTCGAAGAACGCCGGATGGTCCTTGAACATCTTGACGTTGAGCGGCGACGGATGTGGGAGGACGAAGGCCTCTTTCCCGCGGATGGTCCAATCTTTCATGATGAGCTCTTTCAAGGGGACACCCGGAAAGAAATGTTCGCTCGCGGCTTTGCCGACGATGAGATAGAGCTCGTTCTCGACTGCGGCGAGCTCTTTGCCGAGCCAGAGATCCGCACAGATCTTCGGCGGTTTCTTGTCGCCGCCGGAAGGATTTTTGCCGGGATAGCACTTACCCGCCGTGGTGATGTAGAACTTGTTCTCGTCATAGAAAGTCTCATCGGAGATGCCGTACCATTCTTTCCGGAGGGTGTGACCGCTTTTGTCGTTGAAGGGGAGGCCCGTCCGATGGACATGGATGGAGGGGGCTTGCGAGATGTGCATGATGGGCGCATGGGGCTTTCCTCTGAGGACGGGATTGGGCTCATGGCCGAAACGCTCTCTGCACTCCCTGCAAGCACGGATTTCTTCTTTCAACTTCACACAGGCATCCATCGCATCACCCGCTCTTTCTGTCGGGATCTTGGACATTATCTACATTATACGGAAAAATCCCCAAGACGCAAGCGAAAATTCGTCATGGATTTCTTGCGGACAGAGTGATGGGTGACGGAGGAGTTGTTTCCACTGCGGTTTGGGCGTACAATGAAGGATGAACGGAGGTGCGTGTATGGAGAAAAAAGACATCCTCGTCGTCGGCGCCAGCAACATCGACATCATGGGGGTTCCCCGAGAAAGACTCGTGGAACGGGATTCCAACCCGGGTCGTGTCCACATCTCTCACGGCGGTGTCGGCAGGAACATCGTCGAGAATCTCGCCCGCCTTTCGGTGTCCGTCGGTTTCATCACTGTTTTGGGGGAGGACTCCTTCGGGGAAATGATCAAGGGAAGACTCGAAAAACTCGGCGTCGTTCTGCATGCGGAGAAAGCCGCGCGCACCCCCGTCTATCTCGCGATCCATGATGCGCAAAAAGACATGTTTCTGGCCCTGAACGACATGGAGGCCTTGGCTTCATTGACAAAAGATTCCCTGCAGAAACATGAGAAACTGATGAAAGAGGCGGCCGTGGTCGTCATCGACACGAATCTCGCAGAGGAAGCGATCGACTATGTGACAAAGACGGCTTCCAAGGTGTTCGTCGATGCGGTCTCTTTGGCCAGAGTGAGACGGTTGAAGCCTTATCTCGGAAAAATCCACACTTTGAAATTGAATCGCGACGAACTTTCGACCTTGGCAGAGACGCCCACCGACCATGATGATTCCTTGCAGGAAACCTTGCAGCGGTCGCATCAAGCCGGTGTGTATCGTATCGCGGTGACCATGGGGGCGGAGGGGGCGCTTCTATCGGATGCACAAGGTGTGCGAAAGCTCCCCGCCTTGCAGGTCCCGGTTGTCAACACCACCGGGGCGGGAGATGCTTTCACCGCCGGTCTCGCCTATGCGGAAGCACTCGGACAATCCCCCCTCCCGCTCGGAATCGCGCTGGCCTCTTTCAGTCTCGAAACGGCAGAGAGTGTGCATCCGGGCTTGACCGAAGCAAGACTCGCCAAACGCATCCCCTCCGGATGAAAGGCGATATTCCGTACACGAGGAGAGAAGGGCGGTTCATTTTGTGCCCTTCTTTTCATCCTCGCGGTGATTTCTGCTACAATGGAAAATGAATACAATGCGGTCTTCGTGTTTGAAGCGGGGATCGGAGAAAGGATGGCACAATGAAAAACATCACGCTCGAGAAGTTCCTCGACTACCGTTTTTTGGGCAACTTGCAAACATCACCCGAAGAGACCCGTTATGCGTTCTTGTCCGCCGTGGCGAAAAGAGAAAAGAACGAATACCGCCACACGCTCCATCTCGCCGACAAACAAGGTCGCAAAAAAACACTCTCTCTCGGCAAGAACAACGACTACCTCTTCTTGGATGAAAAAAGGATCCTCCTCAACCTTCAAAAGACGAAGAAGGAGGAGAAGGCTCTCAAAGAGGAGTTCCGTCAGAGTTACTACATCCACGATACGGACGAAAGAAAGACCGAAAAAGCTTTCACGCTCCCCTTCCCCGCCAAACTCGAAAAGACCGTCGATGCCGACACGGTTC
>PUKL01000052.1 GCA_003552275.1 Mollicutes bacterium | reverse complement strand
GGGCGTACGCTTGGAAAAGCGCCGCGTCTTCTTTTGACGACTCCCGATAGACACGGTAGCCGCCGATATCGTCTTTCCGCTCATAAGATGCGCCCTTGAGATGGGGGCGGCCCCGCTCGCGAAGCTGGAAGCGCTCCTTGTGGCTTATGGCGAGTACCACATAGACGCCCTTGAAATGGGTCACACTCGAGTTGCCCGTCGATTGGACGAAGGTGACCTCGAAGAAGGAATCATCCGCAGTGTGCAATGCGTTCTTGACACTGACGGATGAGCCGCGTTGATAGAGACCGCCCGTTCTGTTCAAGTCGCGGTGGACCTTTTTCGGGCGGTGTACGTGTTCGATAAGGATGCCCGTCTCCTTGGAGATCCTTTCTACGAGAACGGGCAGGACGATTTCCTCGAAAGGACCCCTACCGACATAGAAACGGTCGATGAGATAAAGCACGGAATAGACTAATAAAGCCGTAGCCAGGGTCAGAAGGGCGGTCGTTTCCGGTGCGAAGCCGAAGACGACATGAAAAAGGACCGCCGCCGCGATCACGGGAACGAGTCCCGGAGGATAGATCCAAATCCGCCGTCGCTTTCGTCTTTCGGCCACGGCTTCATCGTGTTTTTGGGCCAAGGTCCAGTTGTTCAAGATGGCACCTCCGAGGCCATCTTCTCGATCGGGTCGCCCGTCTTGACGAGTCCGCCTTGGACCACCCGGGCGAAGACGCCTTCACGCGGCATGACACAGTCGCCGACCTTCTTGAAGATCTCACAACCGTGATGACAGGCCTTGCCGATCTGGGTGATCTCCAACACGGCCTCACCGAGGCGGAGTTTCGTCCCCACGGGGATCGTGTGCAGTTCAATCCCCTCGGTGGTGATGTTCTCGGCGAAGATGCCCGGACAGAGTTCTTCTTTCGCCAGGCGTCTCATATGTCTGTAGGACTCGATGCCGAGGAGACTCACCTGGCGGTGCCAATCACCGCCGTGAGCGTCCCCTTCGAGTCCGTAGCCTTCCTTGACCAGGGCTTTTTCGACCCTTTTCTTGACGACGCCTTTCTTGTCGCTTGTGTTCACGGCAACCACTTTCGCCATGTCAACATCCTCCCTTTTTGTCCGGATGGTGTTTGATGGATTTCTGCATGATATGATAACCGACATCGTGCCGATACGCTTTTTGTTGGAAGCCGCACCGTTCATAAAGGCCGAGTGCGGCCGTGTTCTCTTCATGGACGCCCAACTCGATCGTGTCCGCCAGGTCACGGTAGGCGTCCTCAATGTGGGCGAGAATACGAGTTCCGTGTCCTTTTCGTCTTTGGTTCTCGCGGATGACGATGGCATGAAGATGCAGGATGTCTTTTCTGATTTCCACCCAGCAGAAACCGATGTCTTCTTCTTTCGCCATGACACCGTGGACTTCGCCCAAGGTGAAGAAGAGTTCGCGGAAGGACTCGCGCGAGAGTCCGAGGATGCTCAACATCTTCTCGATATGCTCTTTGGCGAATTCTTCCATCAAGGTGAAATACTCTTCTTTCTGCTTCTTTTCGGCGGGAAACGTCCGTATGTGCATCACACTCTCACCCCGCGGTGTCTTGATGCATGCCGAGCTTTTTCAGGGTCTTTTGTTTCGGCTTGCCGGTATCGTCCCAACCGCGGATGCGGTAGTAGTCGTTGCGCATGGCGACTAGATCTACAGGATCCTTACCTTCCTGCCAATGGCTCACGAGGTGTCTTTGCGGGAGGGTGTCGGCATCCATGGTCAAGCCTTGGCGGAGGTTCACGAGACGTTCGAGATTGAACCCTCGCTCACCCATCCGCATGAAGCGACCGATGGTCATCCTCTCCCCCGTCACGAGCGACAAGGCGTCCGGATAGGGAAGCACGCTCTTCATTTTAAGAGGGAGGAGTCCCTTGTGGCGGTTGACGAAGGAGATGACGGGACCGAGGCCCGGCAAGATGCGGTTTGTGAAACGGGAACGGCGGCCGGAAGGCTTCTTCGTGATGAAGGAGGGCAACATGGTATAGGTCGTGAATAGACAGATGCCCGCCGCCGACACCGCTTCCATCACATCCTGCAACATCACCGTGAAAGCGGCTTTGCCCTTCTTCTTCGTTCCTTCGACTTGGAAGCCCAATCCCTCGAGGATGACGAGATAGCCCGCGTTCAGATGACACCCGCCGCGTGATGCGGTCGCATAACCCAACCCCATGCCGTGGGCGTTCCGCGGTTCATAGGCGGCGAGTTCCATCCCCTTGACGTGCATGGCGAAGTCGCCGCCGCCCTTCATGGCGGCCAAGCGACGGACCCCCTCGGCGAGTTGGTCGCCTTCTCCTTCACGGTAGGCGATCCGTTTCACGGTCTCTAATAGATTCTCCGTCTTGCCGAAGGCGAGATCGATGTCCCAAAGGCCCTTCTCGGCGAGTTCCATCGCGAAGGCGAGAGTTGCGCCCAACGATATCGTGTCCATGCCCGTCTCGTCGGCGAGATGGTTCATGGCGTTCACCACGGGAAGCGAATCATTTTCGAGATTGGCTCCGAGAAGGGTCAGGGTCTCGAGTTCGGGTCCCTTGATGATCCTTCCTTCGTGTTCGATCCGTCTCTCACAACGGATCGGACAGGTGAGACAGCCTTTATTGGACTCGAGGTGATTGTCGCGCAAAGCCTCGCCGCTGATTCTATCGAAGCCTGCGAAGGAACCCCTGGCATGGTTCTTCGTCGCGAGCAGTCCCTTGAAATGCATGGCGGAAAGCAGACCGCCCGTGCCGTAGGTCGGCAGTTGCCTTCCCGTGAGTTCATGGGATTGGAGGTTCTCCACCCACCATTTGGACAGTTTCTTGAGACGTTTCCGGTCGGCGATGTCCACTTTTTTTGTGCCCGAGGCGACCATGCCTTTGAGCGACTTGTGGCCGAAGACGGCCCCGATGCCGCCGCGTCCCAACGCTCTCTCGTCACTCATGACAGCGGCGAAACGCACGAGATTCTCCCCGGCGGGACCGATCGACAAAGTCCCCCGCTTCTTCCCGGCTGAGAGTCTCGCTTGGGCTTTTGACGTCGTGAGGCCCCAGAGGTCTGCGGCGTCCTTGATGGCTATCTCGCCGTCCTCGATATCGAGATAGACGGGGGTCTCGCTTCTTCCTGCGATGACGAGACCGTCGAAGCCCGCCCGTTTCAGATGCAATCCGAAAGGGCCGCCGCAGTTCGAAGAGGTGAGCAATCCCGTCAAAGGGGAGATGGTGGACACATTGAACCGCGACGAACAAGGTAGGCCGCTGCCGTTCAAAGGCGAGGTCGTGACGACGATGAGATTCTCCTCGCTGTAGGCCTCGACGCGCTCGGTGAAAGCGTCGTGGATGATTTTCGCGGCGAGGACCTTCCCGCCGACATGGGCGGCTTTGTCAGCCTCGGACAGGTGATATTCTCCCGTTTGGCCACGGGTGAGATCGATGTGGGCGATCCGTCCGGCATAGCCTTTCATGTCGGTCACCCTTTCACTTGGTGGTAGAAACGCTCGAGTTCCTTCGCGGTGAAGATGCAGGGAACCGGATAGAGCGGATTGGCTTCCGCGGCGGCGCGTTCGGCCATAAGAGGGATGTCTTCATCCTTGATGTCCTTGATGGTCTCGGGAATCTCCAATCGTTTAGACAGTCGCTCGATGGCGGCGATGAAGGTCTTGGCCTTCTTGGCGGGCTCCGTCTCGCCTTGAAGGCCGGCGGCGTCATAGAGACGCGCGAGCGGCTTCTCGGCGTGATGGCCGTAGGCTTTCAACACATGGGGCAGAAGCACGGCGTTCGCCAGTCCGTGCGGCGTATCGTAGAATCCGCCGAGACAGTGGGCGAGGGCGTGCACATAGCCCACATAGGCCCGGGTGAATGCGAGTCCCGCACAATATGAGGCCTTCAGCATCTGTTGGCGGGCGAAGATGTCGGAGCCGTCGGCGTATGCCTTCGGTAGATACTCGAAGACGAGTTCGACCGCTTCGAGGGCGAGGTCGGCGGTCTTTTTGGTGTTCGCTTTGCCGATATAGGCTTCAACGGCATGGGTCAAGGCGTCCATGCCGGTCGTCGCGGTGTGGTTTTTGGGAAGGTTGATGGTGAGTTCGGGATCCAATATGGCGTAATCCGGCATGAGGACATGGTCGATGATCGGATACTTGGCTTTGTCGGCGGGGTCGGATATGACCGCGATGATGGTCGCCTCGCTGCCGGTGCCCGCGGTGGTGGGGACGGCGAAGAAGGAGACCGTCTTCTTGCGGATCTTCAATAGGCCCTTCATCTTCGCGATGGGTTTCTTCGGACGGGCGAGTCTCGCGGCGACGACTTTTGCGCAATCGATGGGCGAGCCGCCCCCGAAAGCGACAAGGGCCTCGCAAAGATTGTCCTTGTACATTTTCAAGGCTTCTTCGACGTTGTCGACGGTCGGGTTCGGCACCGTCTTGTCGAAGAGGGTGTATTTGACGCCCTCGCGTTCCAACCCCCGCAACAAAGGCTCCAAAAGACCGATCCGGACGAGGTTCGCATCGGTGACGATCAAGACCCGTTGCAATTTCTTGTCGACCAGGATCTCCGGTAGTTCCAGAACGCTGTCTTCTCCCTCGATGAGAACAGGTTCCCGCCAAGGCATGAACATGGCGGAGAACTTCATGACCTTCTGATACGTCCTGCAGAAGATTCTGTTCATGTTTCCCCTCCCCTTCCGTGTCCTTCTTTTCACGGATATCTGCCTTCATTGTATCATATGCGACAGTCTTTGAAATGCCTTTTCTCACAGTTCACGCGGTTCTTCCCTCTATGGAAAGACCCCGCCTCGACGCCGGGGTCTTCTTTTGATCAGGGTTTTCTCGCGACGACGACCAGCCGTTTGGCTTTGTCGTCATAGGGGGTCATGTCCAAGGATCCGAACCCCTCGGTCTGACGGAAACCGACGCTCCCCAGGAGCATCACGAGCTCTTTCGCCGAATAGCAGCGGAAATGGAAGGTGTATCGGCGTATCTTCTCTTCTTTGATGAGAAGCCATTCATTCCGGATCCGGCGCCAGTCGTCGACGACCTCGTGCCGATTGACAAGGAGGGCGCCATCATCGTAGCGATGACTGATCGTGGAACGGAAATTCCGGGCGAGGATCTCTTTCCCCACGGTGTCCAGGACGATCACGCCGCCCTTTTTCAAGCTCGTGAAGAGATTGTGCAAGACGAGACGGTCCTCGGCTTCGTTGTCAAAGAAGCCGAACGAGGAAAAGAGGTTGAGAGCGAGATCGAAACGCTCCTTTTCCACATAGGAGCGCATGTCGGCTTCGACCCAGTCCACGGCGACCTCTTCTTCTTGGGCGAGCCGGCGGGCTTTTTCCAGCAAGAAGGCCGATTTGTCCACGCCCGTGACGATGAAACCCTTCTTGGCGAGTTGGACGGCATGGCGGCCGGGACCGCTCGCCATGTCGAGGACCGCGCCCGCTTGCAAGTCCGCCATACCGAGGATCTTCTCCACTTCTTCTTGGGCGTTTTGAAACCGCTCCTTGGAGAACATGTAGGGATAGAGGTCGCGCCAGAATTGTTCGTCTTCATACCATGCCATGGTATCGCCTCCGGACGGGAATAAGATCGTACAAGGAAGAGCTCATCTTGCGACGGGATGGAAGCTCGCCACGGCATAGCCGACGCCGAAGGGGCCTTCGTATGAAAGGAGTCTGCCTTGCACGCGAGTTTCCCTCAAGGCGCCGGCAAGCATCGCGAAGGGTCGGAGACCGCATTCGCCGGCCCGTTCGGCGAGGTCCCTTTCAATCTGCAAGAACTCTTCCGGACGGGATCTTTCGATGATGTCGCACACCAGGTCGTCGAAGCGGGGTCCTTCCTTCGCGTAGCCGTAGGGACCCTCGTCCAAGAGTCTGTGGGAGAGGTCGCCGCTCGCGACGAGGACGACCCTGCTTTTGTCCTTTTCGGCGGCCCGGCGCAATACGTCCCCGAAAGCGGCATGACGGGCGAGGCTTGATGCCGAAGGGGCCACGAGCACGATATTGAGTCTTTCGAGGTGGTCGCCGAAGAAGGAAAGGGGGACGAGCGCGCCGTGGTCCAACGGGACCTTTCCGTATCCCTTCGCTTCGGCGAGGCCGTCCGCCTCGTCGATGATTATCCGGGCGAAGTCGTTGTCGTAGGGGACACGATAGGTCGGGCGGGGGTGGCCGAACATGGCGAAATCACCCTCCGCTTCCTTCCCCTTGGGAACAAGGAATCTCTCCCGACGGAATTCGGCATGCGGGCTGATGAGGACGACCGTGTCCGGCGCCATGTCGATGATCTCATCCGTGATTTCTTGACAGGCTTCGATGGTGTTTTGGATCCTTCTTTCTTCGCCTTTGCCGATCGCGGGGAGGATGAGGGGCGGGTGGGGAACGATATAAGCGGCTTCGATGGCCATGGTGGTCCTCCTTCAGATGTTGCCGAGGTGGATGTTCTTGAGTCCTTTCTTCTTCCCGATCCTTTCGGCCTGTTTGAGTGTGTCTTTCGGTGTCGGGGGGACATTTTTCATGCGGAAGGCGGGGAAAAAACGACTGATGTGCCAAGGAACGTCGGGGTCGAGTTCATGGGCGATCGTTTCCGCGATTTCCGTGAGGTCGGCCTCGGTGTCGTTGACACCGGGGATGACGAGGGTGGTCACTTCGAGATGGATGCCGGCTTCGAAGAGACTCTTCATGTTGGCGACGACATGTTCCTTCTTGCCGCCGACATGTTCCTTGTAGGCGCGGTCGGTGCCTTTGAAATCGATGTTCACAGCATCAAGCAAGGGGATGACGGCCTCAAGAGCCGCTTCGCTCATATACCCGTTCGAGACCCAGACATTGGCGAGGCCTTCCTTCTTGGCCGCTTTCATCGTGTCGAGCGCATATTCGAGATAGACGGTCGGCTCCGAATAGGTGCAAGCGATGGAAGAACAACCATAGTGCATGGCGCGACGGACATGTTGTTCGGGCGTGATGAAGACACCTTCGAGCTCGCCTTTGGCGCTAATCCCTTGCGAAAGATGGTGGTTTTGGCACCAGGGGCAGCGGAAATTGCAGCCTTGCGCGGCGAAAGAATAGCTCCAGGTGCCGGGATAGAAATGATACAGGGGTTTCTTCTCGATGGGATCCACTCCGGCCCCGGCCGTGAGACCGTAATTCAAAGCGAAAAGTTTGCCCGCCCTGTTCTCGCGGACCCGACAGAGGCCTCTGGCGCCATCCTTGATGACACAACGGTGGCGACAGACATTACAGCGGACGGTCTTGGCGGCGTTTCGCTCATAGAACATGGCTTCCTTCATCCGAATCCCCTTCCGGAAGCGTCGGTGGATGATGAT
>PUKL01000094.1 GCA_003552275.1 Mollicutes bacterium | reverse complement strand
GGATCGTCGTCACCGAACCGCGTATCAGGGCGAATATCCGCGAGGAAGTGACGAACGTACGGGCCGTCTCTCGAGAGGATCGGGAGCTGTACGAGGAGGCCGTCGCGAGCGAGACGGACGGCCGCGAGGTGTGGGACGTCGACGAGGTCGACTCGACGTCGAGCTCGCGCCTCCAAGCGCGGGCGACGACGATCGCGAACGAGTACGCCGAGGCACCCGAGTACCTCGAGGTCGAGACGACGCTCGACGTCGGCGCGATGGACACCTTCCCGTCTGTCGGCGATCGGTACCCGGTCGAGCTCCCGGCGTACGGCGTCGACGACGAGCTCCGCGTCATCGAGGCCGACCGCACCATCGGAACGGCGGGCGACCTCGTCGACGTCCTCCTCTCGAACCGGAAGCACACCCTCGCCGGGCGATAGATTCACAACCGAAACGACAAATCAAGAGAACGTAACACATGAGCGACTTAGAATCCAAAGGGTACGAAACCCTACGAGAGTTCGTATCGAGCGCAGACGGATGGAATTACCTCGGGCTCGTCACCGACGACGGCGTCATCGAGGCGGTCATCGACGTCGCCGACGACTCGCGGGCGAGCTGGACCGACCCGGCGTCGAATCCGATCGTCCTCGAGGTCGACGTCGCCGGCGGGAACTCGGATATCGACACTCCCGTCGAGCTCGCCGGGACGGCCCTGTACGACTCGGCCGACGACGTCGGCGAGGGCGACGACCTCTCGGCGACCGACCCGGTACACGAGGACAACTTCGACGAGGCGAACGTCATCATCGACGGCGACGACAAGCTCGAGATTGACCACACCGTCGAACTCCCGGAGGAGGATGACTAATGACTGATATCCCGACCACCGAGAACTACGATTTCCCGGTGATGAGTGACCTCGACGAGGGGGACCTCGAGGAGGAGACGGTCGACGAGTGGGGCGATATTATCGACAACGGGGCCGATCGCGAGGAGACTGATGGCCTCATCGAGCCGCTCGACGCGATCCTTGATGGGATTCAATCAGATGCCGATGCCGCCCAGTCAGACGCTGACGCCGCGCAATCCGACGTGGATGACCTCGAGGGCGAGTTTAATGACCACGCTGACGACTCGAGCGCGCACCACGACCCCGTTGACGGCAGCACGATGATCGACGTCGACGGCCAGACGGTTTCTCACGCCGATACGAGTTCGCAGAGCGACGTCTCATCCGCCGACGGGGAGGCTATCACCTCGATCGACGTCGACTCGCGAGGTCATGTACAGGATATCGGGACCAACGAGGTCGGCGGAATGTCGATCGAGATGTACGACGACGAGGACGACCTACCCGACGACCCCGGCGAGCCAAGCCTCGCGTTCGTTATTGATGCGGGCGGGGCGCCGGATTATTATGGGAGCTACGAGGACGAAGACGAGAACGAGTGGGTATGGGGGCCCCTCGGCCTCGCCACAGAAATAATCGACCTAACGACTACATCTGGAGTAAGTGAAGCGTTCTCCGAGCCGGAGACGGCGGCGAAAGCATACGCCGACGACGATATTCATGAGGTCTGGACGACGTCGTCTCTCGCCGAAGCCCATTGGCAACAGTGGGAGCTTGACCCCAACGACCCGTCGAGGGATGACGACTTCGACGACATTTTCCCGGAAGAGGACCCCGAGGGCCGAGTGACGGCGGCCCATATCTACGACGACGGGAGTTCGGGCGATGGATTCTGGAGAATTGAACTCGACCTCTCCGACTACCACACACTAAAAATGCATACTGACCCCCAGTCAACGTCGAGCAACCGCCACGCCCGCGTTCGGATTGACGGCGACAATGTGATGGAGGACCACAGCGAGGGGTGGGACGAGCAAGAAATTGACATATCGGGTTACAATGGAACCCACCACCTCCGATGTGGCGGCGGGTCTAACGACTCGAACGGCGATGCCCGAGGTGTATACTGGAACATAAGGCTCGAATAATGACGTCGGAAGAAAAACAACGAACCGGATGGGGTCGGCGTGCGTACGGGTCGCAGCGGTACGGGAAGGACGACCCGTATTTCGAGGTCGAGATCACCGAGACGAACTCGCCGGTCGAGGCGGGCGACACCGTCGAGGTCGACGTCGACGTCGTCAACCGAGGCGGTTCGGGCGACCAGACGCTCGACTTAACGATCGAGGAGCAGTAAGATGACGGGACTCGTCGACACCGAGACGGTCGCCCTCGACGGCCTCGACGAGACGTCGATAACGCTCGACTGGGGAACAGAAACGTCGGAGGACGGCGACTGGTCGGCGGTCGTCGAGTCGGACGACGACGATGACTCGGTCGCGATCCGCGTCGACGTTCGTACGCGAACGGTGACGGCGTCGACGAGCCGAGCCGGCGGTTCGACGTCCCGGTCGTCCGAGCCGACCCGGTCGACGGAGCCCGGGATAGCTCGAGCGGGTCAGGCGGCCGTCTCTCGTCACCTCGAGGCGGCGCGTCAGTCGACCGCGTACGTCGGTCGGTCGAATGCCTCGAGCTCCTCGGCGGAGGTTTCTCGAGATAGCGTCTCGTACCGACAGACGACCGGATACGCGACGGCGAGCGCGTCGACGTCGTACACGCCGCGGGCGGCGATTGCGCTCCCGCTCGACGACGAGGAGGACGCGCCGGTCGTCGCCGTCACGCCGTCGGAGGTCGCGACCGATCACGACTCGATTACGCTCGAGACGATCCTGACGGCGTCGACGGTCGACCGCCTCGAGCCGTTTTACTCCCGGGCCGGCGACGTCGACCGCGAGTCGACGGCATTCGGCGCTTTCCGCCGTATCCCTCGAGACGGCTCCTCGCCGGTCGAGGTTATCCCGGGCGAGGGACTCAATCCGCCGTTTTCGACGCGAGCGGTCGTCCCCGAGTCGTTCTCGGCCTCGTCGGTCGGTCGCGGACAGTCGCGAGTGACGTTTAACCTCGGCCTCGAGTCGCCTCGAGCTCGGGAGTCGCTCGACCGGGACGTCGACCCGTTTACCGCGAGCTCCGCGTCGGTATCAGTCGGCGCCCTCTCGACGAGGTCGGTAACGCTGACGTGGGACACCGACGGCGAGGACGAAGGGGAGTGGCTCGCGACGGTCTCGACGCGATCGAGAGGCGGGTACGACAGCTCCGACGAGGCGCTCGTCTCCGTCACCGACGCGCCGTGGGTGTTCGGATTCCCGACGGAGACGCTGTTTCTCTCGAGGAGTCAGGTCGGCCTCCCGTCTCGGTCGTCCGACGGCGGCGCCGCCTCGGTCGACGTCGACCTCCGCCTCGGCTCGCGTCAGGCGGAGCAACTGATGGCCGCCGGGAGTCGCGTCGAGGCGCTCGCGATCCGCGAGGTACCCGACGGGCGTAACACGGTCGTCGACACACTCCCCGGCGGCGAGCTGACCGTCGACGTCGCGGCGCCGGCCGAGGCCGAGTTCGAGTCGGGCGAGTACCTCCTCGAAAGTTGGAACATCGACCTTCACTCGGGCCCGACCCAACCGTACGCGGCGTCGGTCACACTCCGGCCGCGATGACGACGTCTCCCTCGAGGCCGATCGCGTCGACGGCGACGTCGGCGAACCTCTCACTTTCTCGAAGTCGGTCGGCGCGCGGATCGCGGCGCCCAGGAGACGAGCGTCGACGAACCTCTCGAGAAGGTGAAGCGGCCGACGTCGAGAATCGGCGCGACGAAGGCCGAGCCACCGTCGGTCGGCGTTTCAGGAATCCTGCAGGAGAGCGCCCTCGTCGCGAAACGAAAGTCGATTTCTGAGTAATAGTCTGCGGCCTTGTGCCTCGAGTATTCGGGCCCTCTGAGCAGGGCCGGTGAAAGGTCTTCTTCGAGGCGTCGAAGGTGGGGGTTCGACGCCGAACACCGGGATAGATTTCGGGCGGCACAGGGTCGCAAACAGTCGTATTCTATTCACCGTCCAGATGGGTGAATAGTCACGAACCTTTTTACAACAGTTATGATAACTACCCTTCGACCTGAAATGTCGTCGACGATGCCGCCCGTCGCTCGGGATGCTTCAGAATACCGGGAGTCGGTACTTCGCCTCGAGCCGCTCGAGTCGGCGCGGCGCCCGTCGACGCTTCAGGGATCAGGGAGAACGGTACGCGACCTCGATGACGCCCGGAACCGAGCTCTGCCCGTCCGGGACGAGAGGGCGTATCGCTCCCCGGCGGCCCTTCAGCACCCCACCCGGGAGTTATCACAACTCCGAGGGCTCGTCGGGCCCGCGTCGGGATACGGCGGCAAACGCCTTCCGGTCAGACGGAACCCGGCGCACCGTTTCACGTACTGAATCATACCATGCTCGATACGATACTGAGTGCCGACCCGGAGTACCTCGCGGTCGGCCTCGCGGTGACGTTGCTCGCGATCGCTCGCCTCCAGACATCCGACCGGATCTGGGCGCCCTCCTGCCGGGCCCTCTGGTCGCCGCTCCGCCGCTTCCTGTGGCCCGTACTCGACGAGGCGTTCGCACACGTCCCCGGCCTGTACGCGAAGACGACCGTCAGGGACGACGAGGTCGTCGTCGAGGGCCTCGACATTTCCCTGTGCGACCTTCTCGACGACCTCGAGGCGGCCGGGTACGAATATCAACCGCTCGCCTCCCTCGCGCGATTCGACCCGAGCTCGAGTCGAGGCGTCGCCGGCGAGGTCGAGCGCGCCTCCCTCGCGAGGTATCACGGCGACCGGGTCGGCGGCGGCCTGACGGTCGGCTTTCCTGACTGGTTCGTACGGAACCGTCAGGTACACATTCGACCGTACGGCGCCGACGGGAATCTAACCGTCACCGCACACGACGAATATAACGCTTGGAACCCGGTGTTCGCGCTTCACCACCTCGGCGGGATCGGCCTCGACGCCGATCGCGGCGTACAGCTCGCCGCGGCCGACCTCGGCATCGAGGAGTACGTCGACGACGGTACAGACGACGAGGGCGAGGCCGACGTCGACGACGTCGACGAGGGAGACGAGGACGACGAGGGCGACGAGGAAGGCGACGGTTAATATGGAGCCGTGGTACGCAGACCTCGACGTCCTTCTCGCGATCGTCGCCGGTATTCTAACGGTCGCCGGCGTCGCGTACTGGAATCGACGAGATATCGGGCGAGTGAAGGACTGGGCGTGGGGGAACGAGCGTACTGACGACGAAGGGCTCGACGGAAAGCTCGATACGATCGCCGAGAAAATCGACGAGGAACGCGAGGAGCGCCGGGTCGACCACCAGTCGGTCAGGTCGGAAATGAAGAAGACGCGCGTACTCGTACACGTCTCGGTCGACGGCATCGTGCGCACCCTGAACGACGAGCTCGACTCCGACGTCGAGGTGTCTGACCTACAACCCGAGTGGCTCGACGAGGACCTCGCGCCCGACGGTGGTCAGCTCGCCGTCGACGATGACCTCGGGTCGATTCTCGAAGATGACGACCTCGAGCTCGACCTCGAGTACCGAGAGGGTCGCGACGACTGACCGGCGCCGCCGCTCGCGAGTACAGAAACGAGGCCCGAGGGCCTTCGCGAAAAGGGACGTTTTCGGATACCCCTACCCAAAAACTACCCTCGGGCCTCGGTCGAGGTCGGCGATCGGTCGACATAGCTCTTTTCCCGGGTCTGCCTCCCCGTTTCGACGCCGCAACCCCTACCTTCGAGATAGGAGAAACGGGCTTCTCGTGGTTGTATCGGCGTCGAAACGGCGAAACAGTCGGGACAGGGGGTCAGTCAGGGGAGTCGAGTCACCACTCGACCCCGAACTCGTCGAGGCCGCGCTGCGGGACCGAGTCGTCGACGTCGTCGGCGCCGCCGGAGGGCGACTCGTACACTCGAGCGTACGACTTGGGGACCCAGTCGGTCCCGGGAGCGTCGACGTCAGGGTCGCGCTCGTCGGACTGGGTGAACAGGTACGCTTTCTCCGTCTCGGCGACGAGGCGCCCGACGACGAGCTGTTCGATGCCGGCGCCGTCGCCGAGGACGTCGAACGACTTCTCGTCGACGAGCCAGTCGTCGAGCCATAGGACGGCGTCGGAGCCGTCCGCGAGCTCCCGCACGACGGCGTCTTTCGCCCGCGAGCGGAGCCGTTGGTCGCCTCGGAGGTCGTCGTACTCGCCGACCTCGACGCGCGTCACTCCTCGTCACCTCCGCGGCCGTCAGGGTCGAGCGGCTTCATGAACGGCGCTCCGGCGATCCGCGTCGATCGGTACAGCTCGTCGACCGCCTCGCGACCGAGGTCGGTCGGGGACGATCCGTACACCTCGGCGCCGCCGACGTCGTCGCCGACGATCGTCTCGACGTCGTCCTCGGACGTCACCTCGTACGGCTTGCGGACCTCGAGGCCGTCGTCGGTCCGCTCGACGAACGCGGAGCCGTAAACCATCAGGTCGGCGTCGATCGAGGCCCGGAGCCGAGCGTACTCCTCGAGGACGTCGACGACGTCGTCTCCCTCGAGCGCCTCGAGGTCGACCTCCTCGAGGTACAGCTCGACGAGGTCGTCAGTCACGGAATCACCTCGCGCCGGCGGAGGTCGTCCGCGTCGGGGCCGCCGCCACCGTCGGAGAGGACCTCGATCGGCGGGACGTCACGGTCGAGTCGGTAGTTTCCGCCGTCCGTCTCCGGGAGCTCGCGCCCGAAGTAAAGGCGGAACGTCGGCTTTCGCCACCATCGGCCGACGACGAGCGGGATAGCATCGGCGACGCGGGCGAACTCCTCGAGGGCCTCGATTTCCTCGCCGTCGAGGTACGTATAGTCCTCGCCCTGACCGAGGTACTTCACCTCGAAGGCGTACCGCTCGCCGTCTCGAGCGGCGTACACGTCGGGTTGCTCGCGCTCCGTCGCGGAGCCGCTCGAGGGCGAGCGCATGACGACGAACCCGGCCGCGTCGAGGAGGTTTACCAGACGTCGCTCGTACCGGTCGCCCTTCGACTTACTCACGGGGCGTCACCTCCCCGAGGTCGACCTGTCGCGGGCGCTCGCCGCGGCGCTCGAGCTCCTCCTCGACGCGGCGCTCGAGTTCGTTTATCCGGTTCTGGTACCGGAGGCCGCGGAGCGGCTCGAGGACCTCGTACCCGCGGGCCTCGAGCACCGGCGTCGACTAACCGGTCGACGTACTCCCGTACGATCATGGGGCGAGCAACCCGACGGAGACGAGGCCGCCGATCGAGAGGACGAACCCGGCGAAGATGTACGCGAGGAGTCGCGCCTCGTAGGGACCGATAAGACGCCCTCTCATGCGTCGGGCTCCCGCCGATCGGCCTCGGCGCCGTCGACGTCGTCCTCGCCGTACGTCAGCTCGACGCCGCCGTCCTCGTCGCGACTGTAACGGGCCCGGTTGAACGCCCGGGCGACGGTCGCCTTCCGCTTCTC
>PUKL01000049.1 GCA_003552275.1 Mollicutes bacterium | reverse complement strand
GGAATGTGGAAACTTTCCGGATAAATGGCTTGATAAAGCCCTTTTCAACCTCCAAAGATGGTATAATGGAGACAGAAGAGAGGCGTGGTAGAGATGATGAAAAAACAAGACAAACAGACGGACTATATCATGATGACGATGGACGAAATCGTCCCCGCGGACCATCTGCTCCGCCTCATCGACAAGCACGTCGATTTCACCTTCATCCATGAGACGACGGCTCCGCTCTATGCGGAGATCGGCCGCAACAGCGTGGACCCGGTGAACATCTTCAAGATCGAACTGATCAACATCCTCTACGGCTACAACTCGATTCGCAAGACGACGGCGGCGTTGAAGACGGACGTGGCCTACCGGTGGTTCTTGAACATCCCCTTCACGGAGGAGACGCCGCACTTTTCGACCTTGAGCAAGGTGTACAAGCGCAAGTTTGCAGAGAACGAGGTTTATGAGGGCATCTTTCTGGAAATCATGAACCGATTGCGGGACAAGGGGCTCTTGGACACGAAGCACATCTATATCGACGGGACGCACATCAAGGCGAACGCGAACAAGCACAAGTATGATGAGGTCGAGGTGGAGAAGCCGCCCCACGCCTTCGAAGACGAGATCTTGGCGCGGATCAACGAAAGCCGGGCGAACGACGGCATGGCCCCCGTCGCGGCGAAGCGGGAGACCAAGACGATCAAGCGCTCGACCACCGACCCGGATGCGGGCTATTACGTGAAAGGACGCCGGGAGAAACAGATGGCCTACGTGGCCCAGGTGGCCTGTGATGAGAACGGCTACGCCCTGGATTGCGAGGTCGTGCCGGGCAACGTGCACGACAGCCAGTCGGCGCGACCGCTCCTTGAGCGGGCGCTCACCGACTTCGACATCGACGCCGTGGCGGTCGATGCCGGCTACAAGACGGGACCGCTCAGCGAGTTCATCCTCTCGCATCACGCCTTATTCTTCACCGCCTACACCCGGCCCAAAGGCAAGAAAGGCTTCTTCCGCACCAACGACTTCGTCTATGACGAATACCACAACCAAGTCCTCTGCCCCAACGACAAGCTCCTCGACTATCAACGCACTCTTTCCGAAGGCTACAAGCTCTACCTTTCCGACCCGAAGGACTGCGCCGCCTGTCCGCTCAAAGATAGATGTCTGAGCGAGAAAGCCAAACGCAAAGAGGTCCGCCTATCCGTCTTCCATGACGTCTTGGACTACATCGAGGACCTGCGCCACACCGACTACGGTCGCGAGACCTACCAAAAACGCAAAGAGAAGATTGAACGGCTCTTCGCCGATGGCAAAGAGAAATACGGACTTCGCTACACCCGTTTACGCGGCAAGGAGAGGGTGAGAAACCACCTCCTCCTCACTTTGGCGTGCATGAACATCAAGAAAATGGCCCTCCACCTCGAAAGGATGGAAAGAAAGGGACCTATATTCACCTGAATCTTTGATTTTTTTCTCATACACAAATGAAAAACCCGATTCCTTCGGTATTCGCGGAATCGGGTTTTCATATAGTGGGTGTTTGTCTACAGTCTGAGGCCGCCCGCGCGGCCTTTTTTCTTTGCCGGGCATTTTTTTCGGAAACGGGTGTGTTATAATGGAAAAAACGGGAACGGGAACCCCGCCGGAAGGAATGATGCATGATGATCGATAACGATATCGAAAAAACGATCGTCGGTCGCGAGGAAATCGTGGAAATCATCGATCGGTTGGGAAAGGAGCTGACACGTGACTACAAGGACAAATACCCGATCCTCGTCGGCATCCTCAAAGGCTGCATCCCCTTCATGAGCGACCTCATGAAACATCTCGATTTCCATCTCGAAATCGGCTACATGGATGTTTCGAGCTATTTCGGCGGATTGACGGGGGCTGTCGATGTGAAAATCGAGATGGATCTGAACATGCCCGTCAAGGGACGTCATGTCCTCATCGCCGAGGACATTGTCGATTCCGGTCGCACACTGCATGCGGTGATCAAACTGTTGGAACACCGCGGGGCGAAGTCCGTCAAGGTCGTCACCCTCCTCGACAAGCCCGAAGGAAGAAAAATCGACTATGTACCCGCCTATATCGGTGTCACCATCCCCAAAGTGTTCGTCGTGGGATACGGGCTCGATTACGAAGGTCGCTACAGGAACCTTCCGTATGTCGGGCTTTTGAAACCGGAAATCTACGAGAACGATTGACAAGTCGCATAATGGAAGAAGCCGCCAGCGGACCGGCGGCTTCTTTGTGGAAACAGGACTATGTTTTTTGCTCGATGGCTTTAGCGATGAAGGCGGCGAAGAGCGGATGGGCGCGGTTGGGTCTCGATGCGTATTCGGGATGATATTGGACACCGATGTAGAAAGGATGACCCGGCAGTTCGACGATTTCCGCCACGTCGTCCTTGGTGGAGCGGGCGGAGATTACGAGACCCGCTTCGACGAGAGCATCGGCGTAGTTGTCGTTCAGTCTGTAGCGGTGGCGATGGCGTTCGCCGATGGAGCGGGCACCATAGATCTCTCTTGCCAAGGAGCCATCGGCGAGGGCCATCTCATGTCGTCCGAGCCGCAAGGTTCCGCCCATGAAAGTCTCATCCTTCTGTTCGGGTGAGAGATGGATGACGGGATGTGGTGTCTTCGGGTTGGCTTCAAAACTGGCCGCTCCTTCGAGACCGAGGACGTTTCGCGCATATTCGGCGACCAGCATGTGCATCCCGTAACAGATCGCGAGGAGGGGGATGTTCTTTTCGCGCGCATGACGGCAGGCGAGAATCTTCTCATAGGATCCGCGGGAGCCGAAACCGCCGGGAATGACGATCCCCTGGACGCCTTGCAGTTTGCGCTCTATGTTCTTCTCGTCGAGATCGTCGGTCGAAATGAACATGAGCCTGGTCTTCACGCCGTGATGGAAGCCGGCGTGACGCAGAGCCTCCGTGAGGGATATGTAGGCGTCCTTGGTGCCGACGTATTTGCCGACGACGGCGATGGAGACTTCGCTCTTCGCGTTTTTTATGCTTTCTACGAAACGGATCCAGTCGCTGAGGTCCGCCTCCTGTTCGGGAAAACCGAAATGACGGCACACGAGTTGGTCGAGGCCCTGTCTTTTCAAGCTGGTGACCGCTTCATAGATGATCGATTCGTCTCTCGCCTCGATGACGGCTCCCGACTCGACATCGCTGAAGAGTGAAATCTTGTCCTTGACTTCCTCGTCCAAGGGCCTTTCGGTCCGGAGGACCAGGATATCGGGCTGGATGCCGAGACTCTTGAGTTCCTTGATACTGTGTTGGGTCGGTTTGGACTTCAATTCTTTGGCGGCTTTGAGGTAGGGGACGAGGGTGTTGTGGATGTAGAGGGTGTTCTTCCGCCCCATATCATGCCGCCATTGGCGGATGGCCTCGAGAAAGGGGAGGGACTCGATGTCGCCGACGGTACCGCCGATCTCGACGATGACGATGTCGGCTTTCGATTCTTCGGCGGCCGTTGCGATCTCCCCTTTGATGGCGTCGGTGATATGGGGGATGACCTGGATGGTCGCCCCGAGGTAGTCGCCCCGTCGTTCCTTCTCGATGACCTCGCGATAGATCTTGCCGGCGGTGATGTTGGAGAGTTTCGTGAGGTTCTGGTCGATGAAGCGTTCATAATGGCCCAGATCGAGGTCGGTCTCACCACCGTCTTCGGTGACGAAGACCTCCCCGTGCTGGCGCGGACTCATCGTCCCCGCATCGACGTTGATGTAGGGATCGAACTTTTGCATGAAGACTTTGTGTCCGCGGCCTTTGAGAAGTCGGCCGAGTGAAGATGCCGTGATGCCTTTGCCGATGCTCGAAACGACGCCACCCGTCACAAAGACGTACTTCGTCCGTCCCGCCATGATAACAACCTCCTCGATATAGGGAAAACGCTCCCCGCCAGGGGAGCGTTCTTATCCGCCCACCGTTATCGTATCAGATTCGCGGGTGTTTGGCAACCAAAAAAGAGCGACCCGCCGGTCGCTTGCAAGAGCGGACAGATTTGTTATAATGCTTTTTGGGAGGAATCACGATGACCGAACAAGAACGCAGTGAAATGCTCTCGAAGATGGACATACGCAAACTCCTCCACAAACTGGCTATACCCGCCATCGCCGCGATGATCTTCAACGCCCTCTACAACCTCATCGACACGTTCTTTGTCGCCAGAGGTGTAGGAGAGGTCGCCATCGGCGCCCTCTCCATCGCCTATCCCGTGCACATGATCGTACTTTCCACGGGGCTCATGGTCGGTATCGGCAGCGCTTCGGTCTTTTCGCGCGCCTACGGCCGGGGCGACAAGACTTCGATGCGGCGGGCGGTGGCCCACGCGCTCGTGTTGAATCTCGTCTTCTCGCTCTCCATTACGCTTTTGGCGTATTTTTTCATGGAAGACCTCTTGCGGCTCTTCGGAGCACGTGAAGGCGACCTTCTCCGCTATGCGGAGGAGTATCTCTCCATCATCCTCATCGCCCTTCTGCCCTTTTCTTTGTCTATCACTTTCCACCACCTCACCCGCGCCGAGGGAAGGGCCAAAATCGCCATGATCTCGCTTGTCATCGGCGCGGTGCTGAACATCATCCTCGATCCCTTGTTCATCTTCGATTTCGGCCTCGGTCTCGGTGTCCGTGGCGCCGCATGGGCCACGGCGGCCGGGAAGACGGCTTCTTGCGTATACATTCTCATCCAGGCGCACCGACCCGAGTCGGCGCTCGCCATCCACATCCCTTCGATTCTGTCCATGAAACCGAAGATGATCGCGGAGATCCTCGCCGTCGGGCTCCCTTCATTCGTGCGGGTCTCCTTGGGCGGTCTCATCGTCATCCTTGTGAACAATCTCATCAACTTTCACGCTCCCGCCGGAACCGCGGCGCTCTATATCGCCATCTACGGCGTCATCAACCGTCTGATACGCTTTTCCCTCATGCCCGGTCACGGTCTTGTGCAGGGCATGATCCCCATTGTCGGTTTCAGTTACGGCGCCAAGTATTTCCAGCGTCTCCAAGACGTCATGGGCTATGCGTCGAAGCTTTTGCTCACGTATTTCACGGTTGTGCTCCTTCTCATCATGGTCTTCGCCACGCAGCTCTTTTCGCTCTTTTCTCCCGAAGAGGACATCTTTTTCATCAACGAGGGTGCCAGGGCTTTCCGGATCGTCGCGCTCGGCTTCAGTTTCGTGACGTTCCAAGTCATCCTCTCGAGCGCCTATCAAGCAATGGGTAGACCTTTCCGCGCTTTTCTTGTCGCGCTTTCAAGGCGTTTTCTCGTCTTCATCCCTTTCGCCTTCGTCCTCACGCATTTCTTGGGCGTCGAAGGGATATGGTGGACCTTCTTCGTCGCCGATTTCGTCACGGGGACCCTGTCGTTTCTCGCCTACCGCTATGAAGTGCGTTCTTTGCAGAAGTGGAAGCAGCAGGGAGAATCCCTCGCTTGAACCGCGACCTGCCAAGTGTCGCGGTTTTTTCATTTTTGCCGTCAATCGTCACCGACAATGGTACAATGGATAGTGATAAGGACACATCGGAGTAAGGAGGGCATCCCATGGAAAAAGCCTTGCATATACACGAAGAGGTGCGACAAGCCCTACAGGAAGGTAGGGCCGTCGTCGCGCTCGAATCGACGATCATCACGCACGGCATGCCGCATCCCGCCAATGTGGAGACGGCTTTGGCGTGTGAGAGGATCATCCGAGAAAGCGGTGTTGTTCCCGCCACCGTCGCCATCATCGACGGCATCATCCGTATCGGACTCGATGAAGAAGAGATTCGCGCCTTGGCCGCGGCGGAGGACGTCATCAAGGCGGGAAAACGGGATATCGCGCGCGCCGTGAGCGAGAAGCTGACAGCCTCGACCACGGTTTCTGCGACCATCATCGCCAGTCGGATGGCCGGCATCGCCGTGTTCGCCACCGGCGGCATCGGGGGTGTGCACAGGGGATTCGAGAAGACTATGGACGTCTCGCGCGACCTCGAAGAACTCGCCGCCCACGACATCGCCGTCGTCTGTGCCGGACCGAAAGCCATACTCGATCTTTCCGCCACGGCCGAATACCTCGAGACCAAGGGGGTCGAGCTCGTGGGCTACCGAACCGACGAGATGCCGGCGTTCTATTGTCGTCAGAGCGGAATCGCCGTCTCCCAGCGTGTCGACTCCGCAAGCGCCATCGCCAAGCTCATGCACGTGAAATGGTCGCACGGACTCTCGGGAGGCCTTCTCGTGACGAATCCTTTGTCGGAAGAGGCCGCGCTGCCTTCTGCTTTTGTGGAGAGGATCATCGATGCGGCAATCAAAAAGGCCGACCGGGCAGGTGTCGTCGGCAAGGCGGTCACACCGTTCTTGCTGGCCGAGCTGGAAAAGGCCTCCCACGGCGAGAGCCTGGAAGCGAACAAGGTCCTCGTGAAAGAGAACGCCCGCCTGGCGGCGGAAATCGCTCGAGAATACGCCAAGCTGATCCAACCGGAATGACCACGATCGACAAGAGGTGATCCCATGGAGACTTTCGCTTTCGATTCCCGACGTGTACGGCGCTTGGATACGTTCATGGAACGTTATCTGCAAGCCGAAACGGGCGAAGAGAAACGCTCTCTCTTCGACGAGTACAAAGAAGATATCGAAGCCGTCACTCCGCTCGATATCTTCCATCTCGGGATGTATGCCGACAAGAGCGCGTTTTCGACCGCCTTCGTCAAAAAGAGCGCCGACCGCTTCGTGAACCTCTTCCACAAAGGTCTGACGTGTCATAGGCTCCGTGAGCCGATGCATCCATTCTTTCGGCTGTTGACGGCCGAGAACGAGGCGATCAAAAACCATCTCGACTCCCTGAAGACACATTTCAAACATGATTTCTCCTCCAAGGAGAAAGAAGCCATCGCCCGGGGGTTCGGGGAGCTCGAGCAACTCGAGAAGAAATTCGTCAAACTGCAGAACATCCTCTTTCCCGCCCTGGAGAAGAAAGCCCCCTCGACAAGACCCATGCAAGTGCTCTGGTCCTTGCATGATGACGCCATGAAGAAGAGACGGGGCTTTTTGGAACTCCTCGAATCAAAAACTTCCGCGTCAGCACTCGGTCGGGCCGTCGGTGACGTCTATTTTCTCATCCGCGGCATCATGCAAAAGGAGGAACTCATCCTCTTCCCCGCGGCTTCAAGGCTTCTGCCCAAAGACAGTCTCGACTCCATGCATGCGGAATGTTTCCATCACGGCTTCGCCTTCATCGAGGCGGCACCACCGGAAACAAAGACCGAGAGGATCCTCCAAGGTGCTCGGGACGGTCGGTTCACCACCGAGACCGCCGACCTCTCCTTGGAACAAATCGCCTTGGTTCTCGATCATCTGCCGCTCGATATCACCTATGTCGACGAAGAGGACAAAGTCCGGTATT
>PUKL01000042.1 GCA_003552275.1 Mollicutes bacterium | reverse complement strand
TGCGTGATGAAGAGGATGGTCCTGTCCATCTCGTCTTCGAGTTTCAGCAGTTCGTCTTGCATGTTCCGGCGGATGAGGGGGTCCAAGGCACTGTAGGGCTCGTCCATGAGGAGGAGCTCCGGGTCGTTCGTCAGGGCGCGGGCGAGACCGACACGTTGGCGCATGCCGCCCGAGAGTTGGTTGGGCATATGGTTCTCCCAACCGGAAAGCCCGACGAGGTCGATGGCGCCTTGGGCCGTTTCGCGTCGTTCTTCTTTGGGGACACCCTGGACTTCCAGGGGGTATTCGACATTCTGCATGACCGTGCGGTGGCTCAGCAGGGCGAAGTTTTGGAAGACCATGCTCACATCGTTGCGGCGATAGTTTCGGAGTTCGGAGCGCGAAAGCTTTGTCAAATCCTGTCCGCCGACCGTGATGGAGCCGCGGGCGGGTCTGTTCAAGAGGTTCAACGTGCGGATGAACGAACTCTTGCCGCTTCCCGAAAGACCCACGATGACAAAGAGCTCACCTTCTTCGATCTCGAAACTGAGGTTCTTGACGGCCACCGTGGCGCCGGTCTCTTCGCGGATTTCGTCGGCCGTCATATTCTCGTCCAATAGTTCTATGGCTGCTTGTCTTTGCGCATTCGTGCCGAATACGACACTCATGTTGTCAACTTTCACATCTCTGGCCATGATTGATCACTCCGTCTCCATGGTTTGGTCGAATCGGTTGGTGACACCTTGCAGGAGTCTATCCAGGATGATGGCCACAAAAACGATGGCCAATCCCGCCACGAATCCGTCGCCGACCTGGACTTGTCGGATGGCGATGAGGACTTCCTGTCCGATACCGCGGGCACCGATCATCGAGGAGATGACGACCATCGCGACGGCCATCATGGTGGTCTGGTTGAGACCCGCAGCGATTGTCGAGAGCGCCTGGGGCAGTTCGATCTTGAAAAGCATCTGCATGGGGGTGGACCCGAAGGAGATGCCCGCCTCGATGACTTGTTCGTCGACATTCTTGATGCCGAGGAACGTCAGTCGGATGAGGGGCGGCACCGCATAGATCGTGGTCGCAAAGACGGCGGGGACACGACCGATGCCGAGGAGCATCAACGCCGGGATGAGATAGACGAACGAGGGCAGTGTCTGCATACCGTCGAGAATCGGTTTCAAGATGTTTTCCAGTCGACTCGACTTGGACATGAGGATGCCCGTGGGCAGTCCGATGAGGAAACTGATGAAAACACTGATGAAGATGATGGCAAGGGTGTAGATCATCTCGCTCCACAAGCCGCTCACGCCGATGAGGAAGAGCAGGAAGGCCAAGGTGATGCCCGTCTTGACATTGTAGAGTCTCCATCCGGCGATGAACAAGAGAACGATGTAGAGCCACCACGGCGTAATGCCGAGGACGAACTCCACCCCGTCGAACATGGTGAGGATGATATCGCGGACGATGTCGAAAAACCATCCGAAAGCTTGCGAAAGCCAATCGACAAAGCGGTCGATGTAGACACTATAGTTGAAATACAGCTGTTCGGGGAAGTCACGTATCCTTTCCCACATAGTACATGTCTCCTTTCAAGGTTGGTGCATAGAAGATAATTCAGGCAATACTACATATTTTTCCTTAAAACGACCCCGCTCGAGGTCTCGCCCGAGCGAGGCCGTTTTAGGGAGCGCAGGCAATCCTTGCCGGATTGCCTTCGTCAACCTGGTTTTTCAATTACTGGAGAGCGCCTCTGACTCTGTCAGCGACATCTTCGGGGACCATGGGGGTCCAGATGTCTTCATTGTCGCGGAGCCACTCTTTTGCGGCTTCCATGGCGTCATCGTGTTCATCCATGATCACGAGCGCTTCCGAGGTGATGTCGGCATCCGTCTCATAGTTGCTCAGGAAATCGAAAATGTCGGGATGGCGTTCTTCAAAGCTGTCAGTGACGACGACTGTGACGGGTGTGGGCGGAATGTTTCCTGTTCCCTCGTCGAAGTCGTAATCGAAGGGATCATCGAGGAGACGCAGGTCCATTTCCGCATGGGGCCAGGTGGGCGTCCAGTGGTAGCCGACCCAAGCTTCATTGTTGTTATAGGCGTCGACCAGGGTGGTGTTCAGCGTCGCTGTGGATTCGATGGGATAGAATTCGAAGGCGTCGATGAGGTCACCGTAATCCTCTTCATTGTCGAACTTGTTGTTGAGGAAGTCGGTCACGGCCCAACCACTGGGACCGCCGTAGATGATGCCTTTGCCTTCTTCCACTTCATCGCTGTGGAACATGTCTTTGTGCTCGATCAGGTCGAACACATCGTAGATTTCGTATTCATCCTGGATGTAGCCGGGAACCCAGAGACCTTGGAAGTTGTCGTCGAAGTTCGTCGCGATCTCATGGTAGTATCCCGCTTCGAGGTCGTCTTGATAGCTGGCTACATTGTCGGTCCACATTTCTGAGTTGATGTCGATGTCACCCGTTCTGAGCGATTGGACCACGACAGGAGTATCCGCTTGGACATCCTCCCATTCTTGACCGTAGCCATGTTCGATGATGAAGCCGATGACACGGTTGTGGAATACCTGGCTTTCCCAGTCGCCTTCAGCCAGAGTGATGACATCCTCTTCTTCTCGACACGCAGCAACTGTGAAAGCAAGTGCGATGCCGACAAGGACGATGGAAAGTTTCTTGATGAAGTTCTTCATGATTATTACACTCCTTCTTCTTTTTTTGCAACCCTGATACTAACACAGGGTTGTCAGTTTGTAAAGTTTTGCGAGTATCAGGGTTGTATTTCCATAAACGCCTTAAACAGGCGGTTTATGAGCATCTTCAAATCATTCTTCTTCCGCTTTGAACAATGAAAGTGTTTTCTTTCTCACGTTGTCGTCACCGAGAACGTAGAGAATCATGCCCGCTTCCAGGGGCATATTGGGATTCGGGGCCTGATAGAGCTGTCCTTCGGCTTCGATCGCGAGTACGAGACCGTGGGTTTCGCCCCAGAAATCGAGTTCTTTGAGGTTCTTGCCGAGGTTGTTGTCGGTCTCTTTGAGACGCAAGGTGAAGAAATCGAAAGGGAAGACGTCGCTCTTCGCGGTCTCGAGGAGACGTTTGATCCTTCTTTGCAGGACGCTCTGGATGCGTTCCGACTCTTCGAGGAGCTCCAAGGTGTCGGAAAAGAGTTTATGGGCCTCGCTTTGGCTCCGGTATTGTTCGACATACATCTCGGCCGCATTCCTCGAGAGGACATAGATGCCGCTTCTTTGCTTGACCTGGACGACCCCGAGGTTTGAAAGGAGCCGCATCGCTTTGCGGACCGTCTCACTCGAGACTTCGAACTCGCTCGCGAGCATCGAACGTCCGCGCAACTTGTCGCCTTCGTCGAGTTTGCCCGCGACGATGCGCTTGGCGATCTCGTAGGCGATGGTCTGATAACGGGCGCCTTTTTTGGTCATTGCGTCCACCTCGCTTCCTATACAACCCAAGACTACCATAAGGTTGTCAGAAAGTCAACCCATACAATGACGAGGGGTTGTCAGATGGAGGACGAATTCTCTGAAATGGCTTGATAAAGAGAAAAAAGGACAAGAAAAAAGCCTCTCGCGAGGCTTCAGAGCACCCGGATGTCGACAAGATCGTCGAAAGCGAGGGGAACACCGTCGACGAAAAGGAGCCTTTGTTCCATGTCGATGCCGGAAAGATGGCCCTCCTTCTTGCTTCTTCTTCCGTTGTCGAAATGGACGACGCCCAAGGGGCGCTTCTTCATCCAGGCCTCTTCGACGGCGTATTGCATGGCGGCGCACTGGTCTTCGCTCAGGAGGGGGCGCTCTTCTTCGGCCAGCCTCTCTCGGAGGTCCTCATGGTATTCGGCTTGCGCCTCCAATGCTTCGAACGGCAACCACTTCAACATGCCGCGGTCGTTGTAGGTCTCACTCACGGTGACCACCCACGAGATGCGCCCGCCTTCTCGCCGTGCCGGCGTCGAAAAGGGAGGCGAGCCGCAGGACCGCCGTCCGACCGAAGCGCCTCTTCATGAGGTCGAGAGTCTCCATGAGTCTTTCTTCCCGCTCTTTGCGCGTGTGGTCTTGAAAGAAGGAAAGCTGCCTGAAGGGACGTTTCGCGGCGAGGTTCCCGGCCCGGATCGTGATCCTGCGCACGGGGGCATGGTCGTAGTGCTTCTCGAAGAGCGCAAGACAGGCTTGTTTGATCTCTTCGGCGCTGTCGGTGGCCTCGGGAAGGGAGATTTGTCGCGCGAAGCCGCCCGGGGCGGCTTTGCTGTAGGAGACGCCGAGATGGATCGTCTTCGCCTCTTTGCGGAGGAAACGCAGCCTCTCGGCGGTGTCGTCCGCCATCTCGAGGATGAGGGTGAAGACATCGGGGACGGTGTAGTCCCGAAAGAGCGTCTGTCCGAGTCCCACACTCCTCTCCGGTGTGCGGGCGGATTCGACGGGGGCGCTTATCACCGCTTGGTCGATGCCGTGGGTGTGATAGAAGAGTTCTTCGCCGATCACCCCGAAGAATCTCTTCAACTTCGCTCTGTCGTAACGGGCGATGTCGCCCACCGTGAAAAGACCGAGGGCGTTGAGCCTCTTTTCCATCCGGTGGCCGATCCCCCACATCTTTGCAAGGGGGGAGAGGGGCCAAAGATCCTTTTCCACATCGTCATAGTCCATCTTCGCGATGCCGGAAGGCTTTTTTTTGGCCTTGAGGTCGAGGGCGAGCTTGGCGAGGAGGAGGTTCTTTCCGATGCCCACGGCGGCGGGCACGCCCGTTTTTTTGCGGATGTCTTCGAGGATCCTTCCGGCGAGCGCGGAGACGCTCTCTTGATAATAGCTCCTGTAGGCGGTGAGGTCCAAGAAGGCCTCGTCCACGCTGTAGATGTGGAGGTCCTCGGGGGCGACATAGGAAAGATAGATCGCATTGACCGCTTGGGCGACCTCGAGATATTTCCGCATCCGGGGGCGGGCGATGATGAGGTTGTCGATTTTCGGCAGTTCATAGAGACGGAACCGTCCCGGCAGCCCGCGCGCCTTGAGAAAAGGACTCACCGCGAGGACGATCGAGCCCTTGCCGCGCGATTTGTCGGCGACGATGAGGGGCGTCTTGTGGGGGTCGAGGCCCCGAGCGACGCATTCGACGGAGGCATAAAAGCCCCGGAGGTCGATACAGAGGATGTCGCGGTGGATTCGGTACTCTTCCATGGAAATCATCTCTCCGCAAGAAGGATGATTTCATTGTAGTATGAAAACCGGCAAGGATAAACTCTTGACAAATGACGGAATCTTTGAAAGAAAAGAACCGTCACGCTCGACGGCTCTTTGGAATTTTTCCGTTTTCTATTTGCGGCGGTCCGCTTCCAGCCGCGCTTGGAAAAAAGGCGGCAGAGGGCAATCCAAAGCGATTTTTTCGCCCGTATCGGGATGGGGGAAAGCGATCCGGAAAGCGTGCAGGAACTGGCCGTGGCTGGTGTCGGTCCTCTTTCTGCCGTAATGCGGGTCGCCCACGACGGGGTGGTCGATGTAGTCGAGATGGACCCGGATCTGGTGGGTCCTCCCCGTCTCGAGGTCGAGACGGAGAAGGGTCTCGTCCTCGAAACGTTCCTGCACGAGGAAGCGGGTCGTGCTGGTCTTGCCCTTGGCGGTGACGGCCATGAGGTGGCGCTTCTTCTCGTTGCGCCCCACGGGCGCGTCGATCTTTCCCTTGTCATGCGGGACGACGCCTTCGACAAGGGCGAGATAGGTCCGCTCCACCGCTTTCTTCTTGAGGTCCGCCTGCAGGCTCTTCAGTGCGGCGTTCGTCCGCGCGACCAACAAGAGACCGCTTGTCTCCTTGTCGAGGCGGTGGACGATGCCCATCCGCTCGGGGTCGGGGAAGGACTCGCGGAAATAAGGGATGAGCGCGTGCAGGAGGGTGACCTCGTCCGCGGTCCGCGCCGGATGGACGATGAGACCCGAGGGTTTGTTCACGACGAGGACGGACTCATCCATGTAGACGATCTCCAAGGGTAGGGCCCGGGGGCGTAAAGGGATCCCTTCTTCCTGCGGGACGAGGATGCGGACCTCGGTGCCCTCCGGAAGCCGGTCTTTGCCCCGGGGGCTTCCGTCGGCGGTTGCGACGAGACCTTTCTCGAAGAGTTCCTGCACCTTGGCGCGCGAATGTCCGGGTAGGAGCTTCGCGAGCGTCCAGTCGAGCCTTTTTCCCGCATACTCTTTCGGAATCCGCACCCGTTTCTCATCCATGGGCTTCTTCTCCTCTTTTCTTCTCGAAGAACAAGAGGTCGATGATGAAGAGCGCGACACCGACCGTGATGCATATGTCGGCCACGTTGAAGGCGGGGAAAGGATAGCCGAAGATGTTGAAGTCGAGGAAATCCACGACATAGGTCTCCCCCGCTGCATCCGTGCGGAAGAGTCTGTCGATGAGGTTGCCGACACTTCCCGAGATCAAAAGTAAGAGCCCGGCGGAATAGAAGAATTTCGTCCGGAAGGAGGCTTTCCGAAAAAGATAGAGAAACAAAGCGAGCGCCACGAAGGTGACGATGACGAGGAAGGTCTGCTGGCCTTGCAGGATGCCCCATCCGCCGCCGTAGTTTCGTTTGTGGACGATGGCGAAGAAATTCTCGATGACGACGAAACCTTCCTGATGGTCGATGTTCCTTTCGATCAACCACTTCGTGAACTGGTCGAGCGCCGCGAGAAAGAAGAAAACGGCGCCGGACACGATGAAGGTCCATTTCTTCATCCCACCACCCCCGCGAGGTGCATGGGCACGATGAGATAGGCGAAACCGACGCCGTAGACGATGAAGAGCCAGGCAAGACCCACGGCGACGACACGCATCCGCCAGCGCAAGAGTTCCTCTTTCTCGGGGCGATAGACCATGAGGGTCTTATGGTAGAAAAAGCTGAGGAGCACACCATAGATGACAGCGAAGAAGATGAAGAACGCCACCCAGAGGACGATCAGGTGCACCAGCACGAAAAGGAGGTTCCCGAAGAGGAGAAAGAACGGCAACACCGGCAAAGAAGCGAGCACGAACGCGGTGAGAGCGCTCTTCAACCGCATCGAGCGGGAAAAGACTTCCCGATAGCGGTCGGGCCGTTTTTCACTCATCGTCGCCACCTCCCGTCGTTTTGAGATGATCGATCGCTTCGCGGAGTGTCGCCACGGGGACGATCTCGATGTCGAAACCGAACTCGTCACGGGCTTTCACGGCTTCGTCATAGTTTTCGGACCTCTCGGGGGAAGGAAGCGGGATGAAGAGGATGTCCACATCCTTCCTTCCGGCGGTGATGACCTTCTCCCGGATACCGCCCACGCGCCCCACATTGCCGTGGGCGTCGATCGTGCCGGTGCCGGCGACGAGTCTTCCCTCGGTGAGGTCTTCTCCCGTCAAGGCATGATGGAAATAGAGGGCTTGCATGAGACCGCCGGAGGGTCCGCCGAC
>PUKL01000054.1 GCA_003552275.1 Mollicutes bacterium | reverse complement strand
CAGTCCCGGGTACTATCCTATCCGGGAGAACTACACTTTCAGGCATGTAGAAGTTGTTTTCTTTGACCTCGTCAAGATCAAGGATTTGATCAGGGTCGTAGACATGAATGTCATTGTCTATAAAGGTATTGTAAACAATTTCATAGTTGCCACTAGTATTATGCTGGGAAACCTTTACACCAACTTCCGTCTCCTGGATCAAGTTCTCCCTTATCTCTACGGGCTCATCAGTTTCAGCATCGATGCCTTTCTTGAGATCAACAATTACATTTTCCCGGATAGCGACACTTGCGCCATTGTTAACGAAAATTGCCGTCATATCGCCTTCGTCTTCGAGCTTGTTGTGTTGAATAACGGCACCAGTATAACCAGGGCGCACGCTCATTCCATTACTGGCGTTTGTGATTTCAAAGCCGTCAACAGTAACATTATCAGCTTCGATAATAACTGCTATGAAAGCACCGCCGGCATCAATAATCGCCTCGTGTACTTTAACTGATATAATGGTGAGCCCTTCAACATCTACGGTTACTTCTTCTTCGTATGTCCCCGGATAAACCAGGAGAGAATGGCCTGTATCTGCGAAATCAACACCAAATTGTATAGTTGTATGATCCATAACAAAAACACCATCAGCATCAAAGCGGTGAACAGGTCTGCCAGGATCAAATACTATTACTTCACGAGTTGCCACTTCATCTTCGGTTTCCAGGGTAAACTCGAATACATCACCAACTTCAGCTTCCCAGTCACCTGTTGAAGTGTCTAGATCGCTGGTAAACCACTCATATTCTTCTCCTGCTGAAATGGTTAATTCACCTGTAGCGTCAACTTGATGTTTTTCTTCGCCATCTGGCCCTCGAAGAATTCCCTCTATCGTTACTTCCTGCGTTCCTTCTTCGTTTCCTAAGTTCGTTATGACCCAATCCACTACCAGAGTATCACCCGGTTCAACTGTATCCGGCGCATCGATCCTGGGCCTGAAATAGGCTCCCACCGGTTCCCCTACAGTAACCGTTGCTTGTACTGTAGTATCAACGTCATCTGCAAACACATAGTCTTCAGGGGCCTGCGCTTCGCCTTCAAACAGGTAGTCCCCGGGTTCCTGGCCGTCATATTCATCTACGGCTACCCAGTCGACAACATCCAGCGTTACATTGTCTTCATCTTCAACTACACCTTCGTATTCTGTTTCATCTTCCAAGGCCTCAATTGCTTCCTCTTCTGTGGTGCCAAATGGAACATTAACCGTGCCGGTGATCTCCTCGATGTCCACTATAACCAAGAAGACCCAGACCATCTCAAATTCAACAGTCCTGTCCGCACCGTCTACTGCAAACTCACCTTCATAATCTCGATATTCAAAAAGCTCGGCGGCAAACCAGTAATCGCCGTCCGGAAGGTCAATCTCCGCTTCACCGCTTGCATCAGTGGTTAAAGCAGCGCCTACTTCTTCAGTGCGGTCTTGATCACTGTAAACCTGGATCGAAACGCCTTCCAGCTCGTTTTCTTCCGCAAAGGTTACAGTATAGAAAGGTGATTCAGTCAATTCAAATTCAACAATCTTGTCCGCACCGTCTACTGCAAAATCACCATCATAATCTTCATAACCGAAAAGCTCAGCGGTGTACCAATAATCGCCGTCCGGAAGGTCAATCTCCGCTTCACCTATACTGTCGGTCGACAAAGAAGCTACTTCAACAGTACGGTTAGCATCAGTGTAGACTTTGATAGAGACATCTTCCAAACCGTTTTCCTCAACAAAGGTCACCGTGTACTTGTCCAGCTCGACCAGCTCAAAGGTTACGGTCTTATCGGCACCGTCTACTTCAAAGTCGCCATCGTGGCCTTCATAACCGAAAAGCTCAGCGGTATACCAGTAGTCACCGTCCGGAAGGTCGATTTCCGCTTCGCCGTCCGCATCAGTGGTTAAAGCGTCGCCTACTTCTTCCGTGAGCCCAGAATCACTGTAAACCTGGATCGAAACGTCTTCCAACTCGTTTTCCTCTTCGAAGGTTACCGTATAAGTTATTTCTTCAAAATTAGCGACCAGAGTAACGTCTTCATCAGGCATGGTGTAGGTAAACTCCGCCTCATCGCTGATTTCTACGTTATCCTTGGTCCAATTGGCAAACTCGAAGCCTTCTTCGGCTTCCGCACTTACTTCTACTTCGTCACCTTCTTCGTAGGTTCCATCTCCGTCAACTGTACCCGCTCCCTCCGGATCAACTTCCAGGCTTAAGGTGTAGAGCACGGGAGGTGGCGGCGGGATGGGCCTCCAGGGCAGGTAAACCCGCACAGTGGCCTTGGCAACGATATCATCCGGGTTGGTTACACTTTCCGGAAGATCAACCAGTTCGCCCTCGAACACGTACCTGCCTACCATCCGCGGGTTGTAAGCGGGAGTGGAAGTATCGTCCCACTCGACATCCACATCTACTTTAGATTTGTCGTATAAGGTGGCTTCAACGTTTTCAGGAAAATCAATGTCTGCATAAGAAGTGCGGAATGGCACCCGGATAGTAACATCTTCTACACTAACAATCTTTGTTTCAACAGGGAACTTGTCAATCAAATTAAGCCTGTACTGCATGATCAAGGTCACATCTTTTACATTAACTACCCCGTCACCGTTGACATCCGCAGCCTTGAGCTGGTCATCCGTTAAGTCCTCCAGCCCCAAGACATACTTCATCGCCAGCAAGACATCATTTACATCGATTATCCCGTCTTCATTAACATCCCCATACTTGATGTCCGGAGCACCCATGACTGCATATGACAAGCCAATGATTAATAGAGATATTATGAGCAATATTGCTGCTGTCTTAGCCCCGGATTTCCTATTGCCAGCTTTTACTGACTGCATCGTAAACCCTCACTTTCGTTTTTGAAGTAATATATTAACGGTTAAAGATTGCGCCCCTTTCAGGCCGGCAACTTTAACAGAGACAGCATTTATGGCGTTGCTCATTTTTTAAGGCATTTATAGCAAACACAAACATTACAGGCAGCAGCACAATCAGTTTCTGGGGAGATTACGGCGGCGATACTGATATCGCCGCCGTTTTTGGGTCATCAGCTCTGTTTGTCTTTACGACAGCAAGCTTCTCTTGTTGTTGTATTGTCCTGTTTAGGCCGGTATGTTAATTGCCGGTCAGCTTGAACTCGGCTCCCGTTTCAATTTCCACACCGTCAGCTTCGACATCCATTTTACCGTCCGTCCAGTTTGCCGTGCACTCGATTATCACCGTATAGATACCGGGTTCTTGTTCATCTATTGATGCTGTATAAGCAGGCCGGTCATCAATCTCTGACAGAGTCTCCCAGTCAATAGCCACGCGATCGGGATCATCATATAAGTGGAGCTTAATATCATCCATACCAAGCTCTTCATACGGGTTATCGTGCTGATCGCGGACGGTAATGGTTATTGTTGCAGAACTGTCTTCGTTGTCTACCGCTTCAGCTTCTGAATTGCCTGCATCCACTTCGGGCTCATATTCCACAACAACTTCCAGAACAACATCGACTTCTACCTTTTTACCGTTTACCGTGAGTTCAGTAATGTAGATTGTGGCTTCGCCCGGTTTTTCGGATGTCTTCGCATCATGAGGAATCACGGATCTATTATCAGAGATAAATTTGGCTTCTTCTACATCGTATTCAACACCGTCTCTGGTAACTTCGAGAGCTTCATTGATCGCTTCGATAACATTACCTTCTTTTTGATCCACGGTTTCCTTGGCCGAGATCTGCTCCACCTTATAAGGCGGTGTCGTATCGACCACTTCAAAAGTTTCTTCCACCTTGTAATCCTCGATCTCGGCCGTTATTTTGTAGGTACCTTCTTCATCGATGTAGTAGTCCGCGCCGGGATCAACCGTTGATATGGTTATTTCTCTCATTCTCAGGATCGAGATTTGATCACCATCTACTTCCCAATGAGCAAGCTCAGCATCACCGGTCCTGAAACCGTCTTCGTCTACGGGGTATACCCTGACCGTCATTTCATTGGTCACGTCATTTTCATAAAGGTCCAGGTTGGTCACACCCCTCATCTGATAGCCGACCAATACACCCGGCTCAAAGACTTCTACGGAGAGCTCAGCTGATACGTCGCCGTTTTCCACGGTGACAACTGTATCACCAACATCACCGGCTTCGAGCTTGAAGTAAAAGTTATGCTTGTCTTCAACGCTGACACTGTCCCGATCGGTAGTTACCACATCTTCATCGTCTACTTCAATATCAAATTCGATTTCTTCGACCGGTGCGTACGGCCTTTCGTACTGATCCAACATCCATACGTAAACCACCAGTTCATCGTCTACAGTAGATATTTCGATTTCATCAAATATAATTGCCTCTTCAAAGTCGTCACCGGAATCGGCAAAAACAAGCTCGGTTAATTCCACTTCCGGAAGCACATCCACGGTGTACACGGTAGAGATCCTACGGGTCGGATGTTCCACGCGGATATCCGCTTCGCCTTCCTCTCTTGGAGTCAAAGCTCCGTCCATCCTGTCGACAACCAGCTTGTCGGGGTCAAAAGAGGTAAACCTTAAAGTCTCTTCCGATACTGTCACCTCGTCGCCAAACTGGTCGAGCAGTTCGGGAACCAGGAAGTAGCCGGACATGCCAACATTTATCCACTGGAAGAGATCGTCTTCATCCCAATCGACAGTATGCCTCCAATATTCACGTTCGACTATGGTGAATGTCCCAAATGTTTCAACGAATTCCGCAGCGAACAATACTCTAACCTGGTCGCTTTCGATCTCATCGTCGTTGTCATAGGACAGCCTGAAAAGAACCACTTTCTCGTCTTCCTGGCCGTCAATGGTGACCACCCCGTCTTCGGCGCTGATCTGTCCAGAGGGAATGTTGGCTCTTACCTTAACGTCTTTGATCGTGCTTACGTCGACACCGGTATCGGTCATCAACTTATAACCCATTTCAAAATCACGGTCAGCGGCGGTCACAAAGTTCGTGCCTTCCACTTCAATATCTACAACTTCGCCCTGTTCGTAGAGAAATGTATATTCAAGCTCTACGTCATCTATGGTTGCCGTTATGTCATATTCTTCTCCGTCTTCCAGGGCGTTGAAAAGCCTAACCTCTAATGCTTCATCATCTTCTACAAGTTCCACCCTGCTTACAAACAGACGGTTTCCTTCTTCGTCCCTTATTTCAATGTCGCCGCGCTCCGGCTCTTCTATTTCCATGTTGAATTCCATCAGCAATTTGTAGGGAGTAAGCGCTTTTACGCTGTCAATTCTCAATTCCGGATCGTGCGGAAATTCGTCGATAATGTTCAGGGCGTACTGCATGATCAAGCTGACGTCTTTCACATCGATAACACCGTCACCGTTCACGTCGGCTCGATCTTTTTGATCCTCGTCAAGTTTTTCAACACTTAGAACGTGCTTCATAACCTTAACAACATCGCGCACGTCTACTCTGCCGTCATCATTAACATCGCCCAGCGATGACGCAAAAGCCAAAGAGGGAACAAACAACAGGAAAAGAAAGACGGAGAGCAAAATAATTGATATTTTTGCTCCTGCCCTCTTTCGTGGAGATTTCAGCATTTTAATTACCTCACTTTCCTTAACGCCGGCGCTTTGCCTTTCGGCAGGCACCAACGTTATCATATAAAAGAACTAAGAAACTTTGCTTCTCCCTGGTTCATAATTGTTTCTTTAATGCTTAGCACCGGGCTTTTTCAGCCATTTATAGAAAATATAGCCCACTGCAGCCAAAATAACCAGAACAATCAACCCGACAAGCCACTGAAAGCCGGTCACTCCGTTTTCGGTGTCTATTAAAGCTTCTTCATCATTTATAGCATTTTCCTCGTCAACCGGGTCTTCTTCATCTTCGATATCATCGGGAGAGATGACGATATCTTTAATTTCCAGAGCTGTATCACCTTCTTCCAAAAGATCGAAGGTAATAATGCAGAGTTCACCCGAGTCTGCAGTATCGGCGTGGGCCGTAATCCACATGAACATCAATTGACCTTCAGCGTACTCCAGGTTGGCCATACTTAAGCTATCGGACGCTTCCTTTACCAGCTTTCCTTCTTCTATGGATACCGGTTTTAAGAGCGCAGGATCGAAGTGGAGCACAAACTGGCCGCCTTCAACACCTGCCGCGTTTTCGGCCTTTATTGCAACTTCCACCCGGTCTTCTCCGACAACTTCCTTCTCTTCGGCTAAAAGTGTCAGCCCTGTGGCAGAAACTTCCATTCCCGCCGCTAACAGCACCGTCAGGAGGACAGACAGAAACAAAAATCCTTTAAAAACACTTTTGGCGCTTGTCATTGTTGGCGTCATAAACCTCATCCAGGATTAGTTTAGATTTTGAAATACCATTACAGCTATAACCAGCTACTTATAAAACAGGGGCTGTTACGGCGGCTTGCCCGCCGCCGTAACAAAGCCTTCATCACGAAAAACCTGCTTTCTTTGGGGCACTACGCTAAACGCAGCCTCTCTTATTTACCGCTCCCGGCTACTGTCTTGCCGCCAGGCGGCTGCGCCTGATAAATAGCAGCAGCCCGGCCAGGAACACCAGCAGTCCGGCCGGTATCATATAGTCCAATCCACCGGTAGGCGGAGTGGGCACCAGGCCTTTTAGCTCCTTGATCCGGTTTTCCAGGGACACGAGCCTGCTCAAGTAAACAAAATCGGCATCGACGGCTCCGTGGTCTGTCTTGGCCCTGTTAACCAGGGCCCTGGCCGCCAATACATCGGCCTCGTCGTCAAGGGTGAGCTCCTCCAGGGAAGGCAGGGCATAGATAGCATCGTCGGCGGCCTTGATCGCTTCCAGCTTGGCAATCTGCTTTTCGGCAGCAACCAGCTTGTCAAGCTTGGTAAAGTCGGCATCCACCGCGCCGTGATCCTGCTTGGCTTTATCTACCTTGGCCCGTGCCGCTTCAACTGCAGCCTTGTCGGCCAGGGTGATATCTGCCGGATCGGGAAGCGTGCATATTGTATCGTCGGCGTCTTTAATCGCTTTTTCCTTGGCGTCTACAGGGTCTTGAACGGTGACTTTTCCGGATACCGGTGCCGCCGCTTCGTACCCATCCGGCGCAAAAACGATCTCGCTAAAAGTAAGGTTACTTTCACCTTCAGCCAGGAGCTCGAAGGTGATGGTGCAAACTACCCCCGAGTCGTCGGTGTCGCCGTAGGGAGTGATCCAGAGAACCTTTATCTTGTCATTGGCAAAATCAAGGTTAAAGTCGAGCATATCGCTCTGGGCAGCGGTAACAAAGGCTCCTTCATCCAACTTGGTGGGTTTGAGCAGATCCGGATCGTAGGTGAGCACAAACTCCCCGCCTTCAGTGCCTTCTGCATTCTCAATGCTAATTGTTACAGTCACTTCATCATCGATATCCCCGGTTTCACTGCTGGCGCTCAACTTAACCTCCTGGTCAGCGAATGCAACCGAAGAGAAGACCAGCAGAAACGAGATACACATGGCCAAAGTGACCAGGATTGTCCTACTTTTACCTAACAACTTCATTATATTTACACCCCTTTATTATTCAAATTAAAAACCAACTTATAACTTATAAGGTAAGAATCTGCCCTCCTTTGTAACGATT
>PUKL01000006.1 GCA_003552275.1 Mollicutes bacterium | reverse complement strand
TCCGTCATGCCGTGTCGACCCTCAAAGAGGCGGACGAAAGCATCCACCCCTTGGGAGGGATACATGTGCGCTATCGTCAAGAGGCTTTTCAAGGGGATGAGCTGAAGGTCTCACTACACCGGGTTGAAGAAGGGCTTTATTTGGCCATAAAGCGCCGAGGTGAACTCACCACCGAGGTATTGTTCACTCATTGATGGATCGGGCTTGTCTCAGGACAAGCTTTTTTTATGCTCTCTCAAGCATATTCCTTGACGGGAATATAAGGGGTCGGGTTATAATCATGGCGAGGAGGGAAAGCCCTATGGAATCATTGCGATATATGAAGGAGCTTGCCCATGAGAGCCGCCTCAGGATTGTGGCGCTTTTGAGGGACCATGAACTTTGTGTGTGTGAACTCGAGGATATTCTCGGGATTCGCCAAGTGAACATCTCCAAACACTTGAATCGATTGAAACAAGCGGGGATCGTCGACTCCCGCCGCGAAAAGCAACGCATGTTCTATTTTTTGAGCGAAGCGTTCCAAAAAGAGGAATCCCTTCTTCGACACATCGCCGAGCTCACCCTGCAAGAGCCGCTTTTGCAAGCGGACAGGGAACGCTTCCTGCGACATGAAGAGACCAAGGACACCCGGATCTATGTCTGCAACGTGTTCAAAAAGGAGAATCTCACATGAAAAAGAGGACCATCGCCGTAGAAGGCATGCATTGCGCCATGTGCGCAAAGACCATCGAGAACACGTTTGACGATCTGCAGGGTGTGCGTGTGGATGTGAACGTGACCGCCGGGAAAGTCATCGCCACGTATGACGAGACCCGCTATTCGTTGAATGATATCGCTGACAGAATCAATGCCGCGGGCTATAAGGCCCGCCTCGATTCCACCCTCGAGGACGACAAACATCATCGGAACCGGTTGAAAAAGGAGATATTCGTCGCCATTGCCCTGTCGTTCCCCTTGCTTTGGTCGATGTTCGGACATTTCGCCTGGTTCGATTTTCTCTATGTGCCCGCCCTTTTCATGGACGGCATCTTTCAGCTTGTGACCGCCGGTGTCGTGCAGTTCTACATCGGCCGCCGTTTCTACATAGCGACCTATCATTCGCTCAAAGAGAAGGTCCTCGGGATGGATTCGCTCGTCGTCCTCGGCACGACCAGCGCCTATCTCTACAGTGTGTATCTACTTGCCCGCCATCTCGTCGGCCCCGCCGCCCATCACCCCGAGTACTTCTTCGAAATCAGCGCCCTGATCATCACCATGGTGCTTGTGGGCAACTATTTCGAATATCTCGCCAAGGAGAGGACGACCGACGCGCTCGTCGAACTTGTGAACCTGGGCGCGAAATCGGCAAGGGTGAGGACGGGGAACACGTATCGTGAAGTCCCTATCGAAGAAGTCGCCGTGGGCGATGAAATCATCGTCTATGCCAACGAGAAAATCCCCGTCGACGGAACGATCATCGAAGGGTCGACACATGTGGACGAGTCGATGATCACGGGTGAGAGCATACCGGTGTTCAAAGAGATCGGCGGTGAAGTGGTCGGCGCAACGATGAACCTGCAAGAGAAGATCGTCATGGAGGCGAAAAAGGTCGGCGAAGAGACGCTGTTGAGTCGGATCATCCAGACGGTCGAGGAAGCGAGTGCCGAAAAGCCGCCCATCCAGAGGACGGCCGACCGGATAGCGGCCTATTTCGTCCCGTTTGTCATCGCGATCGCCCTTCTCAACTTTCTATTGCACATCGTGATTCTCGACTTCCCCTTCACCGACGCATTCACCCGCAGCATCGCGATTCTCGTCATCAGCTGTCCCTGCGCTTTGGGGCTTGCCACACCGACGAGCATCCTCGTCGGCAACGGTATGGCGGCGAAGAACCACATCCTCTACAAGGGCGGAGAGTTCTTCGAACGTGCCAAGCATATCGACGCCGTTTTGTTCGACAAGACCGGAACCTTGACGGAGGGCAAACCGCGCATCACTGATTATGAAGGTTCGAACGAAGCCCTTTCCTACCTCTACAGCATTTCTGAGCAGTCCACACATCCGATCTCCAAGGCGGTGGTCGAATATGCGAAAGACAAGGCTCGCCTCCTTGATGTCGAAGGGTTCGACACCGTCAAAGGAAAAGGTGTGACTGCACGTGTCCATGACAAAGAAATCGCGACCGGCAACAAGAAACTCATGCAAGAACTGGACATCGACACGGCTCCCTACGCCGAGCAATATGATGCATGGCTGGCCGAGGCCAAGACCGTCAACTTCCTGGCCTTGGATGGTGTGGTCGAGGGCATCTACGGCGTCCGGGACGAAATCAAAGAGACGGCCAAAAATGTCATCGACGCGATGCGAGAACGCGGCATGATCACGGTCATGGTGACCGGGGATCACGAACATGTGGCAAAAGCCATCGCCAAAGAAGTCGGTATCGACAGGGTGTATGCGGGAGTGCTTCCTCACGAGAAAGCGGAGATTGTCCAAAAACTGCAAAAAGAAGGTCATGTGACGGCTTTTGTCGGTGACGGCATCAATGACGCGCCGGCGTTGAAAATCGCCGACGTGGGCATTGCCATGGGCTATGGAACGGATGTGGCCATCGAGTCGAGCGATGTCACGCTCATGAGCCACGATCTGGGATTGGTCCTGAAGGCCGTCGCCATGAGCGAAAAGACGCTCCGGAACATCCGCCAGAACTTCTTCTGGGCTTTTTCCTACAATATTGTGGCCATACCGCTCGCCGCGGCCGGATATCTCTCGATGTTGCTCGCCGCCGTGGCCATGGCCTTCTCGTCGATCACCGTTGTCATGAACGCGTTGCGTTTGAAAACCGTCAAACTCCCACAATTCGGTGAACCAAAGAAAGGAGGGTGAGATAGGTGGAACTGAAAGTCCGAGACATGAGTTGCGGCCATTGCAAGGCCACCATCGAAAAGGCCTTGGCCGATGCCGGTTATGATGATATCCATGTCGATTTGGCCAAAAAGACCGTCACGGTCGAAGGCACTGACGAAGAAGCCGTTCGTGCTGTCATCGAGGCAAAAGGGTATCACGTGGAATGAAGCGGAGGGCGCCCTCCGCTTCATTTTTGGCAGCGGGCGGAAATTCGGTTGATTTTACAGGGGGTGTTTGCTATAATGTAATAGCGTTTTGAGAAAAACGCCCTCCGTGGAGGGGTAGCGAAGTGGCTAAACGCGGCAGACTGTAAATCTGCTCCCTCAGGGTTCGGCGGTTCGAATCCGTCCCCCTCCACCATCCTCAAAGGGGTGTGGTGTCAATGGTAGCACAGCGGTCTCCAAAACCGCTAGTACGGGTTCGAATCCTGTCACCCCTGCCAAAAGACGTCTGAAAGAAGCGGTTACCCGCTTCTTTTTTCATTCTCTGAAGGTTTTGGAGACCGCTGTGACCAAGAAACATCCCGGCCAAACACCTATTTCATGTACCTAACTATTCTTTGTGCAAACGTCTGTACATGGATATCCGGGAAAAGGTCTTTCGGCCGTCGCACAGGCCGTGACTCCGGTAGGGGTTCGATGCGCTTCGTGGTTTATTTTCCGTTCCGCATGTGCTATGATGTAGTCGGTTGAGAACAGTTGTGGAGGGCTGTATGATTGTATTGACAGGAGACAGGCTCGACCTTCGTGATTTTGTGAAGGTCGCCCGCGGAAAAGAGAAGGTGGAGATCGCCGATTCCGCACGAGACAATGTGCACGCCTCGCGCCAAATCGTGGAAGAGACCCTACGCGGCAAAGAGGCCGTTTATGGAGTGAACACGGGGTTCGGTCGGTTGAGCGAGGTCCAGATAGGCCATCAAGACCTCTCCACGTTACAGGAAAACCTTTTGAAAAGCCATGCCTGCGGCACGGGAGAAGTCTTTGACGAGGCTGTTGTGCGCGGTATGATGTTATTAAGGGTGAACGCCCTGTTAAAAGGGGTCAGCGCCATACGTCATGAGACGCTCGAAAAAATGGTGGAATTCCTGAACAAAGGGATTGTTCCCGTTGTCTACGAACAAGGTTCCCTCGGAGCCAGCGGCGACCTTGTCCCGTTGGCGCATATGGCCCTTCCCTTGATAGCCCAAGGTGAAGTATTTTACCAAGGCAAGCGGTTTCCCGCTTCTCAAGGCCTAGAAAGAGCAGGCATTCGTCCTCTCGATCGACTGCAAGCCAAGGAAGGTCTCGCCCTGATCAATGGAACACAGGCCATGACGAGTGTCGGGGCGTTGGCCTTGCAGGATGCCTATGACACATTCCTTTTTGCGAATCTCGCGGGCGGACTCTCTTTCGAGGCACTCCGAGGGATTAAGGATGTTTTTGATTCCCGCGTCCACGCTGTTCGTGGTCATGAGGGGCAGATCAAGACGGCCAGGCTCATGCGAGAGATTCTCGACAAAAGCAAGAACACGACCGACCAGGGTGCTCTACGAGTCCAGGACGCCTATTCGCTCCGCTGTATCCCGCAAGTGCACGGAGCCACCCTCACGGCCTTGGATCACATGAAGGACATTGTGGAAAAAGAGATGAACGCCGTCACGGACAATCCGCTCGTTTTCGACGAAGAGAGACGGATCATCAGTGCCGGCAATTTCCATGGGCAGACGATGAGTCTGCCGCTGGATTATCTCGCGATTGTAACGAGCGAATTGGGCAATATCAGTGAGCGCCGGCTGGAACGAATGGTGAATCATGACCTGAACAAGACTTTTCCGCCTTTCCTCACACCGGACAAAGGCTTGAACTCGGGCTTCATGATCGTTCAATACGCGGCCGCCTCGCTCGTGAGTGAGAACAAGGTCCTTTCCCATCCGGCGAGTGTCGATTCCATTCCTTCGAGCGCCAACCAGGAAGACCATGTGTCCATGGGGACCATCGCCGCCCGGAAAGCGATGAGGATCGTCACACACGTACGAAAGATCGTCGCCATGGAGATGTTCACCGCAGCACAAGCATTGGATTTTCACGGCAAGGAAGGTTTGTCACCGGTGTTGAAAAAAGTGTACGCCACGATACGTGAACACGTCCCCTTCCTGGAAAAGGACGAAATCATGCAACCATACATGGATGCCGTGGAGCGTTTGCTCAAGGAGAAACGCTTTGATATCGATGATTTGGAGGCTTTGCTATGGAAAAAGTCATAACACTGCGAGACATCTTCGACGAACTCCCCGACAAGCCGGCTTTCGAGAAGGGAATCAGACGGGCTCCCAAACGCGATTTCACACTGAGTGAAGAAGATACCGCCCGCGCATTGAAGAACGCTTTACGCTACATTCCCGAAGAGTGGCAGGACGAACTGCGGGATGAATTCCTCGAAGAACTCTTGAGCCAAGGCAGGATTTATGGTTATCGTTTCCGACCGGAAGGCCGTATCAAGGGAAATCCCATCGATTCTTACAAAGGAAGGACCACTGAAGGTCGAGCTTTTCAGGTGATGATCGACAACAATCTCGATTTTGATGTGGCACTCTACCCGTACGAACTCGTGACTTACGGTGAGAGTGGTCAAGTTTTCCAGAACTGGATGCAATACCGTCTCGTCAAACGCTATCTGGAAATCCTCGAGGAAGATGAGACCCTCGTTCTTTTCAGCGGGCATCCGCTGGGACTGTTCAAATCATCTCCCCACGCGCCGCGCGTGATGCTTTCCAACGGCTTGATGGTGGGAATGTACGACACCTCCGATCACTTCAACCGGGCGCAAGCCCTCGGCGTGGCCAACTACGGCCAGATGACAGCCGGTGGATGGATGTATATCGGACCGCAAGGGATCGTACACGGCACGTATTCGACGCTTTTGAATGCCGGCAGGCTACAGCTCGGCATCGGTGAAGACGAAGACCTCGCCGGTGTACTTTTCGTATCGTCGGGCCTCGGCGGTATGAGTGGTGCCCAGGGCAAAGCTGCGAAGATCGCCGGAGGCGTGGGCCTCATCGCCGAGGTCGACCCTTCCCGCATCGAGACCAGACATGAACAAGGCTGGATCGACGATGTGTGGGAGACACCCGAGAAAGCATTCAAGGAAGCCTTGAAAGCGAAAAAGAAAAGACAGGCGAAAGGCATCGCCTATCACGGCAATGTCGTCGACCTCTTGGAATATGCTGTCGACAAGGACATCCAGATCGACCTGTTGAGCGACCAGACGAGCTGTCATAATGTGTATGACGGCGGATATACGCCCCAAAGCCTCACATTCGAAGAACGGACGCGACTGTTGAAAGAGGACAAGAAACGCTTCATGGAACACGTGGACAAAGGTCTTGTGAAGCATTACCGGATGATCAAGACTCTCACGGAAAGAGGCACCTATTTCTTCGACTACGGCAACAGCTTCATGAAAGCGGTCTATGACGCCGGCGTCATAGAAATCTGCAAGAACAAGAAGGATGATCTCGACGGATTCATCTGGCCGAGCTATGTCGAAGACATCATGGGGCCCGTACTCTTCGATTACGGATACGGACCTTTCCGCTGGGTCTGTCTCTCCGGCGAGGCGGAGGACCTTCGAAAGACCGATGCTGCGGCCATGGATGTGATCGATCCGGACCGTCGCTTCCAAGACCGCGACAACTACCAATGGATCAAGGACGCCGAAAAGAACGAACTCGTCGTCGGGACCCAAGCCCGCATCCTCTATCAGGATGCTTGGGGCCGTCGCGACATCGCCTTGAAGTTCAACGAACTCGTCCGCAACGGCGAAATCGGTCCCGTGATGCTCGGGCGCGACCACCACGACACCGGCGGTACCGACTCGCCTTTCCGGGAAACCGCCAATATCAAGGACGGATCGAATGTGACGGCCGACATGGCCACCCATATCTTCGCCGGCAATGCCGCCCGCGGGATGAGTCTCGTCGCTCTCCATAACGGTGGCGGTGTCGGTGTGGGGAAAGCCGTGAACGGTGGATACGGCCTTGTCCTTGACGGAAGCCGTCAAGTGGATGAAATCATCAAGAGCGCCGTGATGTGGGACGTCATGGGCGGCGTGGCCCGGCGTGCCTGGGCGCAAAACGAACACGCCATGGAAACATGCAAGACCTTCAATGAAAATGCCGAGGGTTCCGTGACCATGCCATTTCCCACCGATGAAGATGCCATCGGGAATCTTGTCGGCAAGAAATATAAAAAGGGAGGAAATTGATCATGCGACCAATCGTGCAATGTGTACCGAATATTTCCGAAGGAAGGGACAAAGCGAAAATCGAGAGGATCATCGAACCTCTCAAGGACCACAACGGATTCCAACTTGTGAGCTATGAGCCGGATGCGGATTACAACCGTACCGTCATCACGTTGATCGGCGACCCGGAGGAGATGCTTTCCCCTCTTCTCGCCTTCATCGAACGGGCCAAAGAGCTCATTGACATGAACAAGCACAAGGGGGAGCACCCGCGGATGGGGGCGGTCGACGTTCTCCCCTTCATTCCCATCAGCGGTATCGACATGGAAGCTTGCATCCGTTATGCCACCCGGCTGGGAAAACGCATCGCCGGGGAGCTCGACATCCCCGTGTTCCTCTATGGCGAAGCCGCCACCAAGAAGAAGCGCAAACGTCTTCCCAACATCCGCAAGGGCGAGTTCGAGGGCATGAAGGAAAAAATCCGGGAACACGAATGGCATCCCGATTACGGTTCTCCGAGAGTCCATCCGAGTTTCGGCACCATCGCCGTGGGGGCCCGACTGCCTCTCATCGCCT
>PUKL01000015.1 GCA_003552275.1 Mollicutes bacterium | reverse complement strand
CGGGGGCTCAGGGTGCTCACCGATTTCGAGTACGAGTTCCAGATGACACACGCCAACCGGAACCTCGACCGTTCGGTCGACACCATCTTCTTCATGACCGACAACAAATACTCCTTCCTCTCGAGCACCGCCGCGAAGGAGATCGCCCGTTTCGACGGGGATCTTTCCGATTTCGCCCCGCCCTTCATCATCGAGAGGATCAAGGAGAAATACCGTACAGAAAAGCCGCGGAAATAGCCCGCGGCTTTTTTTGTGCGTTTTTCCTACCCTTTTATTTAGAAAAATGTTAAAATGTTGTCAGGTGATGGTTATGGATGTGAAAGAACGGATCTTCAATGAACTGAGAAAGCAGAACGTCCGCATCACAAGGCAGCGTCGGGCGATCATCGACGTGCTGGAGGGCAAGCATCTCACCGTGCAGGAGATCCACAGTGAGCTGAAGAAGCGCGGGTTCTACAATCTGGGCACCGTCTACAACAACATCGATTTCCTCATCGATCACAAGATCGTGACGGAAATCTATATCAACGGGAAGAAGCACTACGACCTGACGATCGACGAGAGCTCCCACACCGCCGACAGTCACATCCATGTGACCTGCCGCGTCAACAACAACATCATCGAGATCAACGAAAGCGACATCTTCGAGACGATCAAAAACCACGGCATCTTCAAGAATTTCGACATCGACAAGCTGCAGATCGTCGTCGAGGGCAATTGCAAGCACTACGACACGGACAAGTGCAAACAGGACGACGCCTGTTTCATCGAGAAACTCTCGGAATAGAGGATATGACGAAAGCCGCCCGCGGGCGGCTTTTTTAACGTTTCTCCTCTTCGAGTCGTCTCCGTCCCTTCTCCGTCAAAACGATCGTCTTCCTGTCGAAGACGAGCAAACCGTCATTTTGCATCTTGGCGAGTTCTCTCGTCAAGGCGGAACGACTCGTTCCCAACATGCTCGCAATGGCGGTTTTCGTCTCCGGAAGATGAAAACGGGGAGGATTCTGTTCGCGGGAGAGTTCGGACAGGTAATGGAACACTCTTTCGCGGATGGTCTTCAAGGCGAGCCTCTTGACGCTTTCGCTCAAGAGGAGCGTCTTATGGGAGATTTCTTTGAGGAGGGCGTCGAGGAATGACGGGCTGTTTTGGCACATTGCGAGAATTGTCGCTTTCTTTATGCGCAACGTGGAGCTCTCCTTCTGCACTTCGACGAAGAGATTGGGGGCGCTTTCCGCAAACAAAGCGCCGAGAGCCAAAGTGGCCCCTTTCTGGAAGCGACCGATTGTGAGCCCTCTCCCTCCTTTTTCCACATGACGCAACCCGATTTCTCCCTCGAGCACGACAGCCATCTCCGGGGAAGGCTCGAAAGGTTCGAAGACGAGTTCTTCCTTTCGGTGGGTCATGATTCGTCCTTCCTTCAAAAGGACTTGCCGAGCTTTGTCATCCAGTGAGGAGAAAAGTGATGAGTACCTCAACACCTCTTCGGCCCGTTTTTGCATGGGACCACCCGCTTTCGTTACCATGGTAACATATTTACCGTTCGCATTGATGTACAATGCAAAAAGAGGTGGTCACATGTTCAAATCGAAGAAGATGCAAATTCTCCTGCAGATTCTCTTTCTCGGGTTTTTCGTCTTTTTGACGGTGAGAGGGGACGTCCGGGTATGGTTATTGGTCTTTGCGGCGCTTTTCCTTCTCTCACTCGTCTTCAGTCGTTTCTATTGCGGCTATGTGTGTCCGATCAACACCGTGATGAAGCCGGTGAGTTTCCTCAAAAGGAAATTCGGGAAGAAAGGCGCCAGCATACCCCGTTTCATGAAACGTCCAATCGTCCGCTACGGATTCTTGGTTGTCGTCATCGGGTTCATGGTCTTTTCGGCCGTGACCGGTCGGGAGCTACCCGTGCTCCCCGTCCTCATCGGTCTGGGCTTCGTCATGACCGTGTTCTTCCCCGAACAATTCTTCCATCGTCATCTTTGCCCTTTCGGGGCGATGCTGAAGCTCCCCGGTAAGGCATCATGCATGGCGGTGAGGATCGAACCGAAAGATTGTACGAACTGTGGCGTCTGTGCCCGTGTCTGTCCGAGTGGTGCCGCCCATGAGGCGACAGATGTCCATGAGATCGCCAAGGACGAGTGTCTTGTCTGCATGGAGTGCGTGCGCGCATGCCCTGTGAAGACCATCCGCTATCAAATGGACAAGTCCTGAACGGCGACCGGAAAGCTTCCATAGAAAACGCGCCATCCTCTCGGATGACGCGTTTTGCAAGCATGGGCCTCATATGTCGCCAAAGACTTTCTCCATCCGCGCAAGCCCTTCTTCGAGCTGTTCTTTCGAACAGGCGAGATTGATCCTAAGATAGTCCCTTCCTTCTTCGCCGTAGACCCCGCCGTCGGCGACGACGACGCCTTCTTCGGCGAGTCTTTCCGCGGCTTGTTTTCCGGTCAGGCCGAAAACAGAGACATCCACCCAAGCGAGATAGGTCCCCTCGAGCGAAGCGACGAAGACGTCTTCATGCCAGCGGCGGAAGGCGCTGACGAGACGTTCATAGTTATCTTTGACGTGGGCGTTCTGATGATCCACCCAGTAGTCGCATTCGGTGTAGGCGGCTTTCAAAGCTTCCATGGCGAGGAGGTTCGGCGCACCGATGAAAAGACCCCGCATGGTCTTTTTCGTCTTGTCCCGCAAGGACTCGTCCTTGATGATGATGTTCGCCGAGTGGAGGCCGGCGATGTTGAAGGTCTTGCTCGGGGCGGTGACGACGGCCAGCCGGTCGTGGTCGGCGAAGAACTCCCCCGCGGAGATGAAGGTGTGGCCCTCCATGATGATGTCGGCATGGATCTCGTCGCTCAAAAGATAGACGTCGTATTGTTTGCAGAGTTCGATCAACCGTTCGAGTTCGGCTCTCGTCCAGACCCGGCCGACGGGATTGTGCGGGCTGCAGAGCACCATCACTTCGACACCGGCGGCGAATTTCTTTTCGAGGTCGGCGTAATCCATGACGAAACGGCCGTCCTCTCTTTTCAAAGAGCTCTTGACGAGGGTGCGGTCGCTCGCTTCGGCGAGGGGCGGGAAGTTGTTGTAGACGGGGGATTGGATGAGAATCTTCGCGCCCTTGTCCGTGACGGCGCGGATGATGAGCGCGAGCGCGGTGAGGACTTTCGGGGCGGGGAGGATCCAATCTCTCTCGGTGGCGAGTCCGTATCTCCTTTCCATGAAATCCATGACGGCGTCATGATAGGCCTCGCCCGCCAGAGTGTAGCCGTAGGCTCCGTGGCGGACCCGCCTTTGCAGGGCGGCCTTCACTTCCTTCGGGGTCTCATAATCGGAATCGGCCACGCTGAAGACGAGCACGTCGTCCCGACCGAGGCGTTTCCTGGCCATGTCCCATTTGGCGGCGCCGGTGTTTTTGCGGTCCAGGGTGGTGAAATCGTCCATGATATGCACTCCTTTTCCGGATACGGTGTCCTTGAACATTGTAGCATCCTCCAAGGACTTTGCAACACCACAACATTCGTTCGGTGTCGTCCTTTACAAAGGGACGGCACCTGATATATACTTATGGTGGTCATGAGAGAAAGGGCTTGTCGCCGCCGAAATAGCTCAGTCGGTAGAGCAGCTGTCTCGTAATCAGCAGGTCGCAGGTTCGAGTCCTGTTTTCGGCACCATCGCACAAAAAAGCGGGATTTCCCGCTTTTTCCTTTTCAGAGGTTCGTTTTGGCGATCCGTGCCATCTCTCGGGCATCGAGTTCGAAATCGAAGATGTCGATGTTTTCTCTTATCCTTTCGGGGGTCTTCGACTTCGGGAGGGGGAGGAAGCCTTGTTGGTAGTGCCAGCGCAAGACGATTTGCGCCACGGTCCGTCCCTTGGCGGAAGCGATCTCTTCCAGGTGGGCGGCGGAGAAGATTCTTCCTTCGGCCAAGGGGGAATACGATTGGATGACGATGTCCTTCTTTCGGCAATAGGCGATGGTCTCTTTGGGCACATGGAAGGGGTGGATCTCGATCTGGTTCACCATCGGGACGATGTCCGCCTCTTTGAGGAGAGCGTCAAGATGGGAGGGCTCGAAATTGGAAACCCCGATCGCGCGGATCTTTCGTTCCCGATAGAGGTCTTCCATGGCCCGCCAGGAAGCGATGTTCGCTTCCATGTATTCCATGCCGTCGCTCCGGGCGCCCCAGGGCACGGGTGAGTGGATGAGATAGAGGTCGACATAGTTCGTGTCCAGTTTCTTCAGTGACGCTTCGAAAGCTCTGAGCGTCTCTTCGTAGCCTTTCGACTCGGCGCCGAGTTTCGTCGTGACGAGGACATCCTTCCTGTCGAGTCCGGACTCACCGATGGCTTTCCCGATGCCTTTTTCGTTGCCGTAGAACGAAGCCGTGTCGATGAGACGATACCCGGCGTCGATGGCCTCGATGACGGCCCCTTCGACCTCTTTCCCTTCGGAAAGAAGCCAGGTGCCGAAGCCGACGGCCGGTAGGACGAGCCCATTTCGGAGCTTGTGTTTTTCTTCCCGCACGGCGATTCCCCCTTCATGCCGCTTTTATGCTTTCCATTATAGCCTTGAAAATCAAAAAGGCAAGCACGGATTCAGTTTTTTTTCACGGTGCACACAAAAAAACGACCGCTGACCGCGGTCGCTTGTGGAATCTTGGAAGGTGCTTCAGAGAGGGGAGAAGGACCAACCTCGATTCAACCGTTTAGGGCTCGTGTTCGTATTGATGCATGATTGTTATTTGGTGTAGGCCGATTGCTGGTTGGCGATGAGATGGGCGAAACCCTTGACGGTGACCAGGATGACAAACACCAAAGAAGTCCAGGCGAGATAGGTCTCGAAACTGCGGTCGATGTTCATGCCGATCGCATCATGGTCCCCGATGCGTCCGCCCATGACAAAGAGCCCCACGAACCAGACGATGAACATGGCGACCGGCCATGCGGCCGAACGGATCTTTTTCATGAGAAGAAGCAAAAAGACAACAGCGGCGAGAATAGCCGCCAGCAGCAACTCCACACCGATGAGAGCCCGATTACCGTTCATGATCGACTGCCAAAAGGCGACGGGCACGATGCCGTCGATGATCAAGGGTGTGGGTTTCTCGTCGACGGGGATGGAATAGGTCAAAGGGAAGAAGAGGGCCCCCACGGAGATGAACGTCGTATAGACGGCGAAGACCATGGCCGAGAGAGCTTTGTCCATTTTTTTAGCAAATGTCTTGGATTTTTTCTTCAAGGGGAACCAAATCCTTTCGCAGTCGACCCCGACGATCGTCGGAAGACTCTTTCGACACGGTCCTATTGTACAGGAGGGTCATGTCGGCGTCAAGAAAGCCATCGTGGGCACTTGGTCTCCTTTACTTTTCTTGGGGCTTGTTTTATAATTAGTAAGGCGTTTGAAAAGAAAACCACGTTCCGGTAGCTCAGGGGACAGAGCAATGGCCTTCTAAGCCATCGGTCGGGGGTTCGAATCCCTCCCGGAACGCCACTTGTCGAATCAACGGAGTCTCAGAGAGGCTCCGTTTTTCTTTTGGTTTATCTTCCGAAACCCGGAAGAAATGACAGAAAAAGGCTTGTCGGTGCGGAAAAACGGAAAAAGAGATTGACCCTCTCCATGAACTGATATATGATAGAGAATAAACGGGAAGGGCAACTTGGAGCCCTTACAAGGTTTCGGGGCAAGAATCGGAAAGCGATTCTTCACCCCGGGAAACGAGGGCGCATATGGTGAAATACATTCTTCTTCGTGTACTGTTGCTTATTGTGACGCTATTTCTCATCATGACGCTCGTCTACTTCACGACTTCTTTGGTGAGTATGCGACGCTGGGTGGACGGAAGGCCCTTCACGGTGGACTTCGTTTTTGTCTGGCATAATTATGTGGAATATCTTCAGAATATCGTGAACGATTGGCACTGGGGCTATCATCAGTACGACCAGGAGGTGTGGGAGCTCTTCGTGAGAAGAGCTCCGCGGACGCTACGATTGAACGCGATCGCTTTCTTGTTCTATATGACGACGGGTATCCTCTTGGGCACGATCGCCGCGGCGAAGAGGGGGAAGACGGCCGACAATGTCATCTCGTTCATCATCCTCATCTTCAGTTCCATCCCCGCTTATGTCCTCATCATGGTCCTCATCATCGTTTTCAGCTATCGTCTAGGTTTTCCGCCGCCGCTCATGCCTTCACCGACCACTTCGCTCTGGTGGCGCATGTCGGCCTACATCCTCCCCGTGTTCGTGATGTCGGCCCTGCCGGTCGCGAATATCACGAGAATCGTCAGGGGCGAGATGGCGGAGCTGTTCGGTTCGGACCAGCTGTTGTTGTTGCAGACGAAGGGTTTGAGCAGGAACACGGCCATCCGCAGGCATTTTGTCAGGGGCGCCTCGGTCCCCGTGCTTCCCGAGATCGTCCCTTCCATCGTCTACGCTTTGACGGGCAGCTTCATCGTCGAAATCATCTACAATGTCCGCGGCTTGGCCGCATGGCTCTATGATTCTTTGATAAAGCCGTACGCCGATCTGAACTACATTCTCATCCAGACGGAACCGACGGTGCTCATCGTCGTGTGCTATGCCGCCATCGCCATGGCGGCCGGGATTCTTGTCGACATTTCTTACCACTTTTTGGATCCCAGGATGCGCATCGGTTCGAAGAAATGATGACCCTCACCCAAGGCCTGCGGCGTTGACAGCCCGCCGGCCTTGTTGTAATATTGAAACAGTGTGTGCCGTGGACGACGAAAACGAAGCGGTTTTCGTGTCTGCGGCTTTGACAGGGAAAGGGATGGTTTCATGGTCAGATACATTGCCATACGTGTGCTGTTGTTCATCGTGACGCTCTTTTTGATCATGACGCTCACCTATTTCGCCCTGCATATCGTCATCGCCCGGCGTTTCGTGACCGACACCCCCTTTCTCACCGACCTCGCGAGGATCTGGGAAAGATACCGTGATTATTTGCAAGGTATCTTCACCGAATTCGATTGGGGCACCGACCGATATCGGCGGGATGTTTGGGACTTGCTCAGTCGCCGCATGTGGCGCACCCTCCGTTTGAACATCGTCGCTTTCTTTTACTATACGGTGTTCGGGTTGCTGCTCGGTACGATTGCCGCTGTCTGGGCGAAACGATGGCCCGACAAGGTCATATCCGTCTTCGTCCTCATTCTCAGTTCCTTGCCCGCCTACCTTTTGATGATGATTCTCGTGGTCGTGATCGGCTACCGTCTCGACATCCTCCCGCCGCAGATGCCCTATCCAACACGGCCTCTTTCCATACGACTCCAAGGGTTCATCCTTCCCGTGTTCGTGATGGGGGGATTGCCGCTCGCCAATATCACGCGACTCATCCGCGGTGAAATCCGCGACCTTTTCCACTCGAACTATCTGTTGTTGTTGCGTGCCAAGGGGTTGAACAGGCGACAGACCGTGACCCGTCATATGTTGAAGGATGCGATCGTCTCCATGATGCCCGAACTCCCCTCGGCCATGATCTATGCCCTCGTGAGCGGCTTCATCGTCGAAATCATCTACAATGTCCAAGGGACCTCGTCATGGCTATTCAATTCGATGTTCCAGCCGTTCTTGGACGCCTACTATGTGAACATCGATATCGAGCCGACAATGCTCATCGTGATTTTCTATGCCGCGCTCGCTCTCGGGGTCGGGTTCTTGATCGACATCGT